>NZ_JBGLYH010000030.1:0-46513 GCF_041414475.1 Pseudodesulfovibrio karagichevae | reverse complement strand
AAAGTTCGTTTTTCTCATTTGTAACACCCTATTTATACAAGTGGTACCTCTCTTGACGAACTTGAGTCAACAATGGGCTATAGTCAATTGGTGTTATTCGGTTGTGCGGCTCCTACATAATGCCGTTGGAAAAGGGCTTCCCTCTCTCCCCCTTCCCCCCTGGACCCCCAACCCCCTCTCACCCTCCTAAACTTTTTCTATCCGCTTCGCGGGGCGGGGCGCTGAATAGGGGCAATTGCTCCAAAATTTTTTGGCTGTCTCTCCCCATCGAGCGTGCCTTGCCCTGGAGCGATTCGGGTGCGCCAGCAACCGACAGCGGCTCTTTTCTCTTCAGCCACCAAATCGTCCTCGGAATAGGCTTTCGAGAGTGGTGCAGCTGTGCATTTTTAAGTGAATTGTAGGCGAGTCTTCGAGCCTTACAAGATCTTATGCCCCAGGTACAGATCCGGGGGGCTTTCACCGCAGCGTAGTCCTCCTACGTGAGGATGAAAGCCCCCCGGAAAAAATGTGCAGATGCGCCGCTATCGGAAGCCGCTTGCCTAAAACCTGGAAATACGTAACTATGCCGCGATTTCCTGTTCACGGTACTAAAGGAGTGTGTAATGGCTAAAGATTTCAGAGAATATCTCGTCGAGTGCTACCGGTCCGACGATTTCGGCCGCGCGTTCAAGGAACTGGCCGTGGGCTTCAAGCTGTTCGTCTCGTTCCAGGCCAGCGAGGTGCACAGCTGCACCCCGGAGGAGACCCTGGACGACATCAACCAGTACACCCACTGGGAGGTCTCCCTGCGGTCCACCACGCCGCCCATCGACACTCCCGGCGTCGGGCCGTGGATGTCTCTGCGCGAAAAGGAGTGGGCCGAGCCCTTTGACCGTCCCGAGTTCCATCGGGCCATGGTCGGCGAGTTCATTCCCACCGAGCACTGCCAGCAAGTCCTTGAGGACTGCATCGCCTACGCCGTTGAGAAGGGCCACATCGAATCCGAGGCCGACATCCGCACCGTGGAGCCGGACGAGGAAGTCAAGAAGACCACCGGCTGCGGCGGCTGCGCAGGCAAGAAGAAGCCCGTCCAACAGTCCGCCGAATAGACGGCTCTTATCCCGCATGTAAAAGGCCCGCCTGATTCCAGGCGGGCCTTTTTTTTATCGTCGAGGCCCGGGGACGCGCTTATCGCCCGTAGGTGGCGGTGATTTCGGCCTTGCCCAGGGTGTGCCCGTGGAGGGTGAACCCGACCATGGCGGCCGGGCTGTCCGGGCCGAGGTCGAGCTGGGCGACGTCCAGGGCGTAGATGGTGAAGACGTACCGGTGCGGGGCGTCGTGCTGCGGCGGGCAGGCCCCGCCGTATCCGGGCTGGCCGAAGTCGGTCCGGCTCTGCACGGCCCCGGCCAGGAGTGCGCCGCCCGCGTTGCCCGCGCCCTGCGCAAGCGCGCGGCAGTCGGCTGGGATGTTGAAGACGACCCAGTGCCACCAGCCGCTGCCGGTGGGGGCGTCGGGATCGTAGACGGTCAGGGCGAAGCTCTTGGTGCCCGCCGGGGGGTTGGTCCAGGCCAGGGCCGGGGAGACGTTGTCGCCGGTGCAGCCGAAGCCGTTGAGCAGGTATCGGTTCGACAGGGTGCCGCCGTCGGCCACGTCCGGGCTGGACAGGGTGAAGCCGCCCGCAAGGCAGGTCGCGGCCAGGGCCAGGACCAGGGCGCAGGCCGGGATGACGGCCGGGATGAATCGTGTCTTGTGCATGAAATGCCTCCTTGAATGTGTTGGAAGACGTTCTAGCAGCCCGGGGCGATGGCCCGCCGTCACGATCCGGCCAAAGGTGGCCCCAAAACGGCGTTGTATCGCGCCACCCGGCTGGGGCTGACGCCGAAGCGCTCGCGGAACAGCCCGGCGAAGCGGGAGGCGGAGTTGTAGCCGCAGCGGTAGGCCGCCTCGCCCACGGTGACGTGGCCCGTCTGCAACAGGGCGAGGCCGGAATTGAGCCGGACCTCGCGCAGGACGTCGGTCAGGGAGGTGCCTTCCCGGCTCAGGTGGCGGCGCAGGGACCGTTCGCTGGCCCCCAGCCGGGCCGCAACGGCCTCCGCGTTCCAGCCGCGCCCCGGCTCCATGCCGATGAGCCGGGCGCACCGCGCGCCCCAGGTCGAGGCCGCGTCCCAGAGGAGCGGCAGGCGGCCCGTGCCCCCGGCGGTGAGCAGGAGCAGCTCCTCGCGGCACAGGGCCAGGAGCCCCTCGTTCCCCGGATCGGCGGCGGCCATGAGCAGCAGGTGGTCGAGCGAGGCCTCCACCAGGGGCGAGCAGGGCGTCTTCAGGGTTTCCAGGGAAAAGGCGGGCGGCGTGGGGCCGGTTTCGCGGGCGGCCATCCGGCCGATGGTCTCCTCGTCATAGGTCAGGCAGAGGGCGATGTAGCCGCCGCCCGTCCCGTCCGTGCAGTTCTCCACGGTGATCTCCATGCGGGCCGGGCAGAGGAATGCCTCGCCCGCCTTGAGCACCGTGCGCTCATTGCCGCGCACCACGGATTTGGACCCTTTGAGGATGACGAACAGGGCCGACCGGGACAGGGAGACCGCATGCAGCCGGTGGGTCACCGCGCTGGAGATCAGGCCCAGGTGCGGGATGTCCACGTGCCCGTCGCCGAGCGCGGTCCTGCCCGCAAGGGTGCGGAGCCGCCGTATGATGGCCGAGGTATCCATGGGCGGACGATAACAGCCGCCGGGGCGGTCCTCAAGTGGTTAGCCGTGCACGGCCAGGATGGCCTCGACCTCGATCTTGAGGCCGTCGGCGAACAGCCCGGCCACCCGGACCAGGGAGCTGGCGGGCAGGTGTTCGCCGTAGACGTCGAACAGGGCCTCGCGCAGCGGGTCCACCCGGTCCATTTCCGTGACGAAGGCCGTGACCTTGAGCAGGTTCTCCATGCCGGTGCCGTGGGCCGAGGCGACCAGTCCCATCTGCCGGAATATCTCGCGGGCCTGGTCCTCGACGGGCCCGGATTCAGCGGGGCCGCCAAAGGCCGTGAGCCCTGACAGGTACAGGGTGTCGCCGTGCCGGACGGCGTGGACGTAAGGCCCCAGCGGGGCGGGCAGGTCCGGGACGTTGGTTCGTTGTATGGTCACGGGTTGTCTCCTTTGGGGCGTACCGCGCCGCTCCTGAGGTACGGTATGATGACGTAGACCATGAGCGGGACGAGGATTCCGCTGACGGCCATGGCCTGTACGATGAGCGGCAGCTCCCAGGCCAGGCTGCGCAGCCCGGCGGTCAGCAGGGTGACGAGCGGCCAGACGCAGAGCCAGACCTTGAGCGCGAAGACGAGGTTAGGCATGGTCTTCCTCCAGTCGTTTCATGGCCGCCTGGATGGTCTCGTAGTAGCCGGGAAGGATGGCCGCCAGCTTGTCGCGGGCCGCCTTGGTCAGCCGGACCAGCTTGACGCGCCGGTCGTCCGCGCCGACGGACACGTCGATGAACCCGTCCTCGATCAGCCCCTTGAGCGTCCGGGTCATGACCGGCTTGGACACGTCGAGGTTGGCGGCCAGTTCGGTGACGGTCATCTCGTCCCTGTCCGGTTGGCGGTCGATGACCACCAGGATCATGTAGCGCAGCTGCGACAGGCCGTGCCGGGTGAAGTACTCGTCGAGGCTGCGGATGAGCAGGCTGCCCTTCTTCATCAGCACGAGGGCCTCCATGACCACGTCGGGCCGCATGCCGGGGAACCGTTCGTGGTAGCGCTCCAGGGTTTCCCTGGTGGGGAGCTCCTTGAGGAAGAACACGATCAGCCCTCCATGAACGCGGTCAGTTCCGCCGTATTGGTCTCGGCCCCGAAGTGGTGCACCACGTGCTTGCGCACGTGCTCGTGCTGGGCGCGTTCGAAGGCCGCGCAGGCGTCCTCGACCAGGTAGCCGTTGTAGCCCATGTCGTGGGCCTCGCGCAGGGAGGACTCCACGCAGACGTGGGTGACGAACCCCATGAAGAACAGGGAGTCGATGCGCCGGTTGCGCAGGAACGGGTCCAGGGTGGAGTTCTTGAGCACGCTCGCCCCGGACCGGCCGGTGACCACGAACTCGCCCTTGAGCGGCGCGAACGGCGCGACCCGTCCGGCCCCCTTGTCCTGCCAGGCCCCGGCCCTGGGGATGGCCTGGCGCAACCCCAGGACGTTTTGGCCGCCGTTGAAGATCAGGTAATCGGGGTCCGCGCTCAGGTCGAGGCCCGCATGGACCACGGTCCAGCCGTTGGCCCGGGCGGACTCGATGATCCTCGCGCCGTTGGCCACCGCCGCCCGGAACGGCTCGCGGTCCTTGATGACCTTCTGTTGCAGGATGCCCTCGTCCGAGATCCACTCCTGCTGGAATTCGATGAAGATGAGCGCCGAGCGCTCCCTGGTTATGTCGTGCAGCATGGTTTCCTCCATGGCTTCGCCGTGTCGGCTTTTATTGTTACCATGATAACTAATTTGCGTCGGGCAAATTGTCAAGGGGCGAGGGGAAGACTCGATCGGAGGGGATCAGCCGAAGAAGTAGGTCAGGGCGACCGCGTAGACCAGGGAGGGGAGCAGGTTGGCCAGCCGGATCTCGGTCAGTTCCAGGAGGTTGATGCCGATGCCCACGATGAGCAGCCCGCCGCAGCCGGTGATCTGGGCGATCATCAGGTCCGAGAAGTACTGCTGGAAGAACGAGGCCCCCACGGTGATGGAGCCCTGGTACAGGAAGACCGGGATGAAGGAGAAGATGACCCCGGTGCCGTAGGTGGCGGCGAAGGCGATGGCCGCGAATCCGTCCAGGATGGACTTGGTGTAGAGGATGGTGGCGTCGCCGTGGATGCCTTCCTCCAGCGAGCCGACGATGGCCATGGCCCCGATGCAGAAGAGCAGGGAGGTGGTCACCAGCCCGTCGGTGAAGGTGGCGTTTTTGGAGCGGACCAGCCTCTTGAAGCGGTTGCCCAGCCGTTCCAGCAGGGTGTCCAGCCTGAGCCATTCGCCGGTGATGCCGCCGAGCAGGACCGCGAAGATGACGATCAGGATGTTCTCCACCTTGAGCGCCATCTGCACGCCGATGAGCAGCACGCACAGGCCCAATCCCTGGAAGACGATGGTCCGGATGCGCTCCGGGAAACGGGATTGCAGAAAGCAGCCGATCAGCGAACCGCCGATGATGGCGCAGGCATTGACTATGGAACCGATGGGCAACATGGGTGTTTCCTTGATCAGACGTGGATATGTCGTCCAGCGGTGCTATCACCAAGCGTAGGGCCTGACAAGCTGAATGGCCCGTCGGGCCGAGGAAAAGCGGCTAGCGGAAGAGGGTGAAAACCGAGGCGCCCAGCACGTCGAGCGTGCCGACGAGGACCATCAGCAGCCCGGCGACCGAGCCTTCCTCGGCGCCGAGTTCGTTGGCCTTGGCCGTGCCCGCGCCGTGGGCGGCCACGCCGAGCATGGCCCCGCGCGCCAGGGCCGAGCGCAGGGGCAGCCGGTCGGCCAGGAAGCCGCCCACGATGGAGCCGAGCACCCCGGTGACGATGACGAAGACCGCCGTCAGGTCGGCCGTGCCGCCGATGTCCCTGGACACGTCCATGGCGAACGGGGTGCTGATGGAGCGCGGCAGCAGGCTGAGGCGCAGGGCTCCGTCTATGCCGAGGACCGAGGCGAAGGCCCAGCTGGTCGCAAAGGCCGTGGCCGATCCGGCCAGCATGCCGATGGACAGGATGGCCCAGTAGCGCCGGATCAGGCGGCGCTGCTCGTAGATGGGCACGGCGAAGGCGACCGTGACCGGCCCGAGCATGGTCAGCAGCCAGCCCGCCGAGTCGTGATAGCGGCTGTAGGACTCGCCCATGAGCCAGACCAGCACGATCAGCAGCGCCGGGGCCAGGGCCAGCGGCATCTGCCACCAACGGTGCCAGCGCCGGTAGGCGTACCTGGCCACCAGGTAGAGGGCGATGGTCAGCAGGGACCAGACCACGGCCTGGACCAGTGGGTGGTTCCAGAACTCAGTTGCGGCGGTCACGGCGGGCCTCCCGGCGGAAGAAGAGATCGACGGTCAGGGCGGTGACGTTCATGACCGCGACGGTGCCCAGGAAGATGACCGCCAGCAGCTTCAGGCCGAGCAGCCCGAAGAACTCCGGGTGGGCGGTGACGGCGGGCACGGCCGGGATGAAGAAGAGCAGCATCTCGCCCAGGTACCAGTCGGCCCCACGGCGCAGGCTGCGCAGGCTGATCTTCCCGCTGGCCAGCAGCAGGAAGACGACCAGCAGGCCGACGATGCCCGAGGGAACCGGGGCGTGGGTCGCCCGGACGAACCCGTCGCTCGCCAGCCAGACGAGAAAGAGCAGGCCGACCTGGGCCAGGCTGCTGTTGTGGAATTTCCGCCGCAGGGGAACGGCGATGGCTCTTGTTGTCATGATGAATACCTCGTGCCGGAAAGGTAGGGCGTCGCAGGTGATGAAGCAAATGACTTGTGTAACTTGAAACTATTCCATATTGGAATAGTCATGGAGTTCAGAAAAATACGGATGTTTGTGGAGGTGGTCCGGCAGCAGGGCTTTTCCCGGGCCGCCAAGGTCATGTTCAGCACGCAATCGACCATCAGCAAGGCCGTGCGCCAGCTGGAGAACGAATTGGACGCGCCGCTGCTGGACAGGAACGCGCGGGGCATCGCCCTGACCCCTTCGGGGGAGGTGGTCTACCGCCGGGGGCTGCGCCTGCTGGCCGAGCAGGGCGACATGGAGCGGGAACTGGCGGAACTGCACGGGCTGGCCAAGGGGTCGCTGGTGCTCGGCCTGCCGCAGATCGGGGCCTCCACCCTGTTCGCCCCGGTGTTTGCGGAATACCGCAAGCGCTTCCCCGGCATCGACATCCGGCTGGTGGAGCACGGCAGCGACGAGTTGGAGGAGATGCTGCGCGCCGGGCGCGTGGAGCTGGCCGCCTCGCTGTTGCCCGTGGCCGAGGATTTCGAATGGCTGCCCGTCCGGCATGAGCCGCTGGTGGCGCTGCTTTCGCGCGACTATCCCCAGGCGGCCCTGGGCTCCATCCGCCTCGAGGCCCTGCGCGAGGTGCCGTTCATCCTGTTCGAGGACGGTTTCGCCCTGAACCGGATCATCCTGGCGGCCTGCCGCCGCAGCGGGTTCGAGCCCGCGGTCATCACCAAGAGCAGCCAGATCGACTTCATCTGCAAGCTGGCCGGTGCCGGGCTGGGAGCGGCCTTCCTGCCCAGGGTGGTGGCCGAGCAACGGACCTCAGGGGAGGTCGGGCTCGTCGAGCTGGAGGACCCGCACACGGCCTGGAACATGGCCGTCATCTGGCGACGCGGGGCGTACCGCTCCCGCGCGGCCCAGGCCTGGCTCGACGTGGCGCGCGATCTGTACGGCGGACCGACGGCGGGTTGATCGCCATTATATAAAAGGAAAGGACCGGCCGTGAGGCCGGTCCCTTGTCGTGTGCGGGTGAAGGCTAGTACTGGATGTAGGCCACGTGGGTCTGCAGGTATTCGTATAGGCCGTGCTTGCCGTCCGCGCCGCCGATGCCGGACTTGCGCCAGCCCGCGTGGAAGCCCTGGATGGCCTCGAAGTGTTCACGGTTGACGTAGGTCTCGCCGAACTTGAGCTCGTTGATGGCGCGCATCGTCTTGTTCATGTTGGAGGTGAAGATGGACGAGGTCAGGCCGTATTCGCAGTCGTTGGACAGCTCGATGGCCTCGTCGAAGTCGTCGACCTTGACCACGGGCAGGGCCGGTCCGAAGATTTCCTTGCGGATGATCTCCATGTCCTGGGTGCAGCCCGCCAGCAGGGTGGGCTCGTAGAAGTAGCCCGAGGGCTGGTTTTCGGCGCGTTTGCCGCCGACCAGGACGTCCGCGCCCTCGGCCTTGGCCCTGTCGACCATGGCCGCGATCTTGTCGAGCTGGGCGGCGTTGATCTGGGAGGACATGTCGGGCGGGGTCTTGGCAAAGGGATCGCCGTAGGTCACGGCGGCCATGGCCTTGGTCATGCGCTCCATGAACTCGTCGTAGACCGGGGCCTCGACGTAGACGCGCTCGGCGCAGTTGCAGACCTGGCCGGAGAAGATGACGCGGGAGGCGACCACGGCCTTGACGGTCAGGTCCATGTCGCAGTCGGCGCAGACGATGACCGGGGCCTTGCCGCCCAGTTCGAGCGAGGTCTTGGTGATGTTCTCGGCGGTGGCGGCGATGATCCGTTGGCCGGTCTCCACGCTGCCGGTCAGGGTGATCAGGCCGACCTCCGGGCTGCGCACCAGGGCGTCGCCCAGGGTGGAGCCGCCGCCGGACACGAAGTTGAGCACGCCCTTGGGCAGGCCGATCCCGGCGATGATCTTGGCGAACTCGAAGGTGGTGTTCGGGGTGTCGCTGCTCGGCTTGAGGATGATGGTGCAGCCGGTCAGGATGGACGGGGCGACCTTGCGGGCCATGACGAAGAACGGGAAGTTCCACGGGCAGATACCGACCACCACGCCGATGGGCTGGCGGTACAGGAGGATGTTCTCGGTGGGCCGGTCGCTCTGGATGACCTCGCCCTCGTACTTGTTGGACCACCCTGCATAATAATCGAAATAGGCGGCGGTGGCGTCAATCTCCACCTGGGCCAGCGGCATGACCTTGGCCTGTTCCTCGGCCAGGGTCTCGGCCAGCATCACGCGGTTGGCCCGGATGGCCTCGGCCATCTTGGTCAGGTACACGGCCCGTTCGGAGCAGGGCTTGGCGGCCCAGGCCTTCTGGGCGGAGGATGCGGCTTCCAGCGCCAGGGCCGCGTCCTCGGCGCCGCCCTTGGGGGCCATGGCCACGACCTTTTCGGTGAAGGGATTGATGACCTCGAACCGCTCCTTGGAAACCGCGTCACGGAACTCGCCGTTGATGTACTGCTGATATGATTTCATTCAAAACCTCCTGAATAACAAGTTGGTTAAAGCGCCAAACCGCAAGGATGCCCTCGCCTCCAGGGGGGGGGCGGCAGGGCTTGCCGGCGCACAGGAATGGTTCATAGATTGACAGAAGGGGAGGCCTGAAACAAGCCCTCCACGAAAGAAATATGTCAATTCCAGCATAGTGGACGATTTTCGTGAGCGGACCAGGGCGCGGTGGCCTTGTCGGCGGGCCTGACCTCCCCTCCCGAGGGACCGCCTCTGGCCGGTTCCGGTCGGCCGCCGCCCTAGCCCCGCCCCCCTATCCTCGGCGTCATACAAGAACATTGACAGACAAGCCGCCCCTGCCCTATGAGATAACCTCTCCCACGCCAGGGTGGCGGAATTGGTAGACGCAGCGGACTCAAAATCCGCCGGTAGCGATACTGTGAGGGTTCGAGTCCCTCCCCTGGTACCAGGAATGAAATTAGGGCGTTAGAGGTTATACCTCTAACGCCCTTTTTGTTTTGTCGGCGGATGAAGGGGGAGGCGCTTGAGCGCGGTGCTCGGGGTTATTCCTTGGCGGCTGTGAGGCAGGCTGTTTGGAGCCGTTCCTTTATGTATTGCAACATGTCGTCGTCGGCTTCGTAGAGGTCGAAGCATTTGGCGTCTTCGCCCAGGAGCCCGCCGGGGACTTCTTCGCCCAAGTCCTTGGGGTCGTCCACCAGTTCGTTGTAGAAGCAGACCGACAGCCAGCGGTCGGCCGGGTCGTCGTCGATGACGTCGACCATGGCGAACAGGTTGCGCCTGGTCTGGTTCTCGTGGGCGGCGCGCAGGGAGAAGGTGATGCCGGGGCGGGGCACGAAGTCGAGCTTGATGCCATCCAGTCCTTCGAGGTGCGCCTTGAGGGCCGAAAAGCAGTCCTTGGTGTTGTTGGGGTCCGCTGTCCAGGTGTCGAGGAAGGTGGACAATTGGTCGGCGAGCAGGGTGTCCATGGGGAGGTCTCCTTGGGGTGCGTTGCTTCGGTTGCGGGCAGGGGGCTTATCGATCGGCCTCGGACAGTCTCGGCCGCGAGCGTCCCCGCGGGGGCTGAAAAGGGGGTGCCGCCAGTGCCTATACGTGGTGAACGCCGGGCCTTCAAGCGGAAGGTTGCTCGTAGGCGATGTCTTGCGGCCGAGGTCGGACCGCCCGCCGTCCGCATTTCGGGGCCGACGGGCGAGAGCCTTGGCTACATTGCCGGTCCGGTCTGGGAGACGGTCGTTCGGTTCAGGATGCGGCCCCCCCTCTTGACAGGAATTTTCGTGCAGTCTAGTGTTTGTTCAACATTTAGGAATGGAGTCCAGTATTTTGGAAAAAAGCAAGATGTCGACCCTGCAGAGGGCCATGGTGATTTTGGAATACCTCTCCGAGAACGGGGCAGCGCCCGCGTCGGAGCTCATCGACCATTCGGGCATCCCCAAGAGCACGGCCTACCTGCTGCTCAAGGAGATGCAGCAGCTCGGGCTGGTCTCGCAGGACGACCGGGGCAACTACCGGCTGTGGGTGCGCCTCATCGCCCTGGGCGAGCGCGCCTCGGGGCAGCTGGACATCCGCGACACGGCCAGGCCCCATCTGGAGGCGTTGATGAACCGCACCGGGCTGCTCTGCCACCTGGGCATCTTCGACGGCGACGCCGCCTACTACATCCTCAAGATCGAGTCCCAGAGCACCATCAGCGTGCGTTCCTCCGTGGGCAAGCGGCTGTCCTTGCACCGTTCGGGCGTGGGCAAGTGCCTGCTCGCCTGGCAGCCCGAGTCCGTGCGCAGGGCGATCGTAGCGGCCACGGATTTCCAGGCGGTCACGCCGACGACCATCGTCTCGGCCGAGGCCCTGGAGGCGGAGCTGGCCAAGATCCGCAGGGAAGGGTGGGGATTCGACAACGGCGAGGACGTCTCGGCGGTGCGCTGCGTGGCCGCGCCCGTGTTCGACGGGACCGGCGGCGTGGCCGGGGCCATCTCCGTGGTCGGGACGTCCATGCAGGTGGCCGACGCCATGGTGGACTCTCTGGCCGGGCAGGTCCTGGCCTGCGCGCGGGACATTTCAAGAGATTTGGGCTGGACGGAAGCCTAGGCGCGCGCGGTGCGCGCCGAATGGGCTCTTCGGCCCGACAACCTGTTACATTGGAGGACCAAGATGATTCTTCCGAAGATCAAGGAGATCAGGGCCTACTACTGCGGCGGCGCCACGGCCAAGGCCGCCGGTGGCGGGGGCGACTATCACGACCAGGCCGGCGGGCACTGGATCGACGACCACATCGCCACGCCCATGAGCAAGTACAAGAAGTACGAGCAGTCCCGGCAGTCCTTCGGCATCAACGTGCTGGGCACGCTGATCGTCGAGGTGGAGGCGGACAACGGCGTGACCGGCTTCGCCATCTCCACCGGCGGCGAGATGGGCTGCTTCATCGTCGAGAACCACCTCAACCGGTTCATCGAGGGCCGCTGCGTCAGCGACATCAAGCTGATCCACGACCAGATGATCAACGCCACCATGTACTACGCCGGTTCCGGCGGCATTGTCATGAACACCATCTCCTGCGTGGACCTGGCCCTGTGGGACCTGTTCGGCAAGGTGCTCGACACGCCGGTCTACAAGCTGCTCGGCGGCGCGGTGCGCGACGAGATCCGGTTCTACGCCACGGGCGCACGCCCGGACGCGGCCAAGGAGATGGGCTTCATCGGCGGCAAGATGCCGACCCACTGGGGCCCGCACGACGGCGACGAGGGCATCCGCAAGGACGCGGCCATGGTCGCGGAGTACCGCGAGAAGTGCGGCCCGGACTTCTGGCTGATGCTCGACTGCTGGATGAGCCAGGACGTGAACTACGCGGTCAAGCTGGCCCACGCCTGCGCGCCCTATAATCTGAAGTGGATCGAGGAGTGCTTTCCCCCGCAGCAGTACGACAGCTACCGCGAGCTCAAGCGCCAGGCCCCGGCCGGGATGTTGGTCACCACCGGTGAGCACCACGGCACCATCCAGTCCTTCGCCACCCTGTCCGAGACCGGCGTGGACATCATGCAGCCGGACGTCGGCTGGTGCGGCGGCCTGACCACCCTGACCGAGATCGCGGCCATCGCCAAGTCCCACGGCCAGCTGGTCGTGCCCCATGGTTCCTCGGTCTACTCGCACCACGCGGTGATCACCTTCACCAACACGCCGTTCAGCGAGTACCTGATGACCAGCCCGGACTGCCTCGAAGTCAGGCCCCAGTTCCATCCGCTGCTGCTCAACGAGCCGGTGCCCGAGAACGGGCGGATCACCAAGGAGACCCTGGACAAGCCCGGTTTCGGCGTGGAGCTGAACCGCGAGTGCGACCTGGTCAGGCCCCACACGCATTAGGGAGTCGCAATGGGATCAAGGATACGGATCGTGGCGGGCGGCGGGACAGAGCCCGCAACGAACATGGGCCACCAGGTGGCAGCCCGGTAGCCCACTCTCCCAACGTAAAATGGTATCACGCAATAGGAGAACACTATGTCACCAAACTTGGAGCAGGTTGTCAATAAAACCCGCCTGCGCCTCATACCCTTCATGTTGATGCTGTACATCCTGGCCTTCCTCGACCGGGCGAACATCGGTTTCGCCAAGGCGTCCTACCAGTTGGACACCGGGTTGGGCGACGGGGCCTTCGCCATGGGCGCCGGGATCTTCTTCGTGGCCTACGCCTTCCTGGGCGTGCCCGCCAACCTGCTCATGCGCAAGTTCGGGGCCCGCGCCTGGATCGGCGGCACGACCATCGTCTGGGGCATCCTGTCCGCCTCCATGGGCTATGCCGATTCCGAATGGAAATTCCTGCTCGTGCGCAGCCTGCTCGGCGCGGCCGAGGCGGGCTTCTTCCCGGGCATGATCTACCTGACCTCCCAGTGGTTCCCCCAGCGCAGCCGCGCGGGCATCATGGGGCTGTTCTACATGGGCGCGCCTCTGGCCCTGACCCTGGGCTCGCCCCTGTCCGGCGCGCTGCTCGAGATGCACGGCTTCCTGGGCCATCCGGGCTGGTACTGGATGTTCGTCATCGAGGGGGCTCTCGCCCTGATCGCCGGGTTCGCGACCTTCATGTACCTCGACAACACCCCGGAGGAGGCCCGCTTCCTGGCCCCCGAGGAGCGTGCGCTGCTGGCCGAGACCCTCACGGCCGAGGAGAGCACCAAGGCGACCTCGAAGATCAGCGATGCCGTCAAGCGCTGGCCCGTGTGGCACCTGGCCATCATCTACATGATCATCCAGATCAGCGTGTACGGCCTGGTCTTCTACCTGCCCACCCAGGTGGGCGCGCTCATGGGCACCGCGGTCGGCTTCAAGGTCTCGCTGGTGGCCGCCATCCCGTGGGTGGCCGCCCTGTTCGGCACCTACTACATCCCCCGGTACTCGGACCGCACCGGCGAGCGGCGGATCACCGCCGCCCTGACCCTGCTGGTGGCCGGGCTCGGCCTCGGCGTCTCGGCCTTCGCCTCTCCGGCCGTGGCCATCGTCGCCCTGTGCTTCGCGGCCGCCGGGTTCATCGCCGTGCAGCCCGTGTTCTGGACCATGCCCACCGGCCTCCTGTCCGGCGCGGCCCTGGCCGCAGGCATCGGCTTCACCAACATGTTCGGCGCGTTCGGCGGCTTCCTGGCTCCGAACATCAAGGCCCAGGCCGACATCTTCTTCGGCAACCACATGGCCGGTCTGGTGACCCTCGCGATCATCACCGTGTTCGGTTCCCTGGCCATCCTGGCCCTGCGCACGAAGAAGGCCCCCCAACCCGTGCCCAGCGAAGTCTGAGCAACGGGCCCACAACAAACGAGATAGACACATGATACCCAAGAACAGATTCAAAGAGGCGATCGCCAAGGGGGAGGTGCTGTACGGCCTGTGGCTGAGCACCGCATCCCCCTACATGGCCGAACTGGCGGCCGGGTCCGATTACGACTGGCTGCTCATCGACGGCGAACACGCCCCGAACACGGTGCAGACGGTGCTCGGCCAGCTGCAGGCCGTGGCGCCCTATCCGGCCCACCCCGTGGTCCGGCCCCTGGAAGGGAACACGGCCCTGCTCAAGCAGGTCCTGGACATCGGCGCGCAGACCGTGCTGGTGCCCATGGTCGACAGCGCCGAGGACGCCAGGCGCATGGTTTCGGCCCTGCGCTATCCGCCCAACGGCCAGCGCGGCGTCGGGGCGAGCATCGCCCGGGCGTCCCGCTGGGGCCGCGTGACCGACTACATGGCCAAGGCCGAGTCCGAACTCTGCCTGCTGGTCCAGGTGGAGAGCCGCGAGGCCCTCGGCAACCTGGACGAGATCATGGCGGTGGAGGGCGTGGACGGCGTGTTCATCGGCCCGGCCGACCTGTCCGCCTCCATGGGCCACCCGGACGACGCGGGCCATCCCGAGGTGCAGGCGGCCATCGAGGATTGCCTGAAACGCATCCGCGCGGCGGGCAAGGCCGCCGGAACCCTGTGCACGGACCCGGCCTCGGCCCGCAAGTGCATCGAGTGGGGCGCCAACTTCGTGGCCGTGGCCGTGGACACCATGTCCTATGTCGAGGCCCTCGACGCCGCCCTGGCCCCGTTCAAGCCGGTCGGCCGGGAAGCGGAAAAGAAGCAGGGCTACTAGCGCAAACAAATCGCAAACCTCCACCGGCCTCGGGCGGCGGCGTCAGCCGCCCCCGGGGTCGGACCCGCGGAGTCCATTGTCCGATAGGGGGAATGCCCGGCCTTGCCGCCCGGCGTTCCCCTGTTTTTTCGCCCTGCGAAAACCGCCGTTCCAAACGCGCCGGTCCGGCCTGGGCAGCCGCTTTTTCCGTGTGCGTTTTTTCCGTATCCGGATGTTGCTATTTCTGTCGCAGAGACGTAATTTCTTGTTGAATTCGCCGTTATTACCTATGGCTTCAGCGTGGGGCCGGGGTGGCGGCAAGCCTAGTAGATGTAGGAGTTTGTTATGCGAAAAATGATGCTTTCCAGCCTTCTCGTTCTTTCCATCGCGCTCTTTTCCGCGCCCGTCTTTGCCGAGGGCCCGGTCAAGACCCTTCCCGGCGACATTACCCTGGCCCAGGCCCGGGTCGTCCTCGACGCCGCCCTGAAAAAGGCCGTCGAGATCAAGGTGCCCATGAACATCGCCATCGTGGACGCCGGCGGCAACCTCAAGGCCTTCTACCGCCAGGAAGACGCCTTCCTCGGCAGCATCGACATTTCCATCAAGAAGGCCGTCACGGCCCGATACTTCAACATGACCACCCGGGCCCTGGGCGCGGTGTCCGTGCCCGGCCAGCCCCTGTACGGCATCGAGGCCAGCAACAACGGCCTGATCCTGTTCGCGGGCGGCGTGCTGCTCGTGGACAAGAACAACGTCATCGTCGGCGCCATCGGCGTGTCCGGCGGTTCCGTGGACGAGGACGAGAGCGTGGCCAAGGCCGGCGCCGCCGCCCTGCTCAAGTAGCGTCCGCCATCATCCAGTAGCAATCCGGTCGGCCCGGCCCGGGAAACATCCCGGGCCGGGCCGTGTTGTTGCGCGAAGCTCCGGGGCGGTCCGGCGCGGGGAAGGGCAGGGCGGCGGGGCCGCCGAAAAGGGGTGTTGACAGGTGTGCAACCAAGTTGCATCATGTGATCGGTTTGCCCGTTCCGGCAAGGCTGCAACACAATCCCTTGGAGGGTGGCATGACGGTTTCCCGGTTGATGAAAAAGCTGTTTCCGATGGTGCTCGGGCTGATGGTGGCCTGGGCCGGGCCCGTGTTGGCGGGCGGCAAGGTGCGGGCGTTCGTGTCCATCCTGCCGCAGAAATATTTTGTGGAACGCATCGGCGGCGACCTGGTGGATGTCGGCGTATTGGTCCTGCCCGGGGCCAATCCGCATATGTACGAGCCCTCGCCCCGGCAGATGACCGCCCTGACCCGGGCGCAGGTCTATTTCGCCATCGGCGTCAACCTGGAGGACGTCTGGCTGCCCAAGCTGGCCGACGCCAACCGCGGTATGCTCGTGGTCCGGACCCAGGAGGGCGTGGAGAAGGTGCCCATGGCCGCCCACGAACACGACGGGGAGCAGGGAGCCATGCATGAGGAGCACGCGGACGAAGAGCACGAACACGGCATCCTGGACCCGCATATCTGGCTCGACCCCGTGCGGGTCAAGACCATCGCGCGGAACACCTGCGCCGGGCTGGTCCAGGTCGACCCCGCCCACCGGGCTGCGTATGAGGCCAACCTGGCCGCGTTTCTCAAGGACCTGGAAGGACTGAACGCGTCCATCGCCCAAACCCTGGCGGCCCTCCCGGCGGACAAGCGGACCTTCATGGTCTTCCATCCGTCCTGGGGCTATTTCGCCGCGCGCTACGGCCTGACCCAGGTGGCCATCGAGGCGGGCGGCAGCGAGCCGAGCCCCCGGCATCTGGCCGAGATCATCGAGCACGGCCGGGAACTGGGCGTGACCGTGGTCTTTGTCCAGCCGCAGTTCTCCCGGCGCAGCGCCGACGTCATCGCCTCGGAGTTGAAGGCCAGGGTGGTGCCCCTTGACCCGCTGGCCGAGAATTGGAAGGATAACCTTCTGCACGCGGCCGCCGCCTTTGACCAGGCCCTGCGCTAACCCGATTTTGGAGGTCGCCATGACCCTGCACGACACGGCCGGGGCCGCCCGGGAGTTCCTGGAGCAAACCGGCCTGGAACCGACCCTCAACCGCATCCTGGTCCTGTCCGCCGTGGTCGCCGGACAGCGGCCCATGACCGCCGCCGAGGTCCACGCCGAGGTCCTGCGCGAGCATCGGCTCAACCGGGTCACGGTCTACCGCATCCTCGACCTGCTGGCCGAAAAGGGCGCGGTCAACCGCTTCAGCACGGGCGAACGCGCCCAGCACTACTGCGTGGGCCGCAATCACAGCCACTTCCACTGCACCGGCTGCGGCCGCGTCCAGTGCATTGCTAACGAGGAACTCCACTTCGACGAAATCGCCGTGGCCAACGCCCTCAACCTGGACGTCAGCCACGTCGACCTCCACCTCGAAGGCCTCTGCCCCGCCTGCGCCCGCACAGCAGGCTAGGGCGGTTGGAGGCCTCCGGCGGCCGGGGGAAGGGGGAAAGGGAACCCTTTGAAGAGGGCTTCCCTTTCCCCCCTTCCCCCGGACCCCCATCCCCCTTTCCTTCCTAAACTTTTTGTAGCCGCCTTCGGTGGGGTGTGAGCGTGGGGGGGGCTTTTGGCCGAAAGGGCGAAGCGCCTCGGACATCGAAGCCCCCCCAAACATTGGAGCGCCTCGGGTGCGCAGCACCCGACGGCGGCTCTCCCAGCACGGAGTCAGGCTTTCGAGAGTGGTGTAGCCGTGCATTTGCCGAGGGGGTGTTTCACCACAGCGTAGTCCCCCTACGTGAGGATGAAACACCCCCTCGAAAAATGTGCGGATGCGCCGCTATCGGAAGCCGCGCGCAAAAGACGGCAAAAAAGAAAGGCTCCATGGCGGTGATTGGAGCCTTTCGGGGGGAGTTCCCGGCGGGGATTGCCGGGAAAACAATTGTTGTCGTTGACGGTGCTCATACAGTCATACTTTTATTGCAAATACAATAGGGGAACGTCCTGATGTTGAGGACCTTTCCCGGGAAAAATTCCCATTCGCAAAAAGAAAGCCGCCCGGCGGCGCCGGACGGCTTGAAAAGACGACGGATTCCATAGTGATTCAGAGACATTAACCTTCGAGGAGCTTGCGGGCGATGTCGCGGTCGTAAAGGGCCAGGGGGTTCCGGTCGGTGTTTTTTTCACGGAACATGGCCGCGGCCGCCTCGATGGCCTGGTAGGGGACCCACTGGTGTTTTTCCCAGATGATCGGTTCGTCCGGATTGTAGAGCCTGAATTCGATTTCGCCCTCGTTGTCGCGCACGTACATGCGCACCTCGGGGTGCTGCAGGGAAGGGGTGTAGTAGACGCCGCGTTCGTCTTTCATGGCGGGTTCTCCTAAGCTTGGAAGTTGAAGCGGACCGTATCGCCCGTGTCGTAGACCTTGACGTTCATGGCGCCGAGCAGCACGCGCAGGGGGCGGCCGAAGAGGAAGTCGTTCAGCTCGGCGGGCATGCCGGATTTCTGCGGGACCAGGCGGCGCATCTCCATGTCGTAGACGACCATCTCCTTGAGCTCTTCCCCGGCCTCGCGGTCGCCCTCTCGGGCCGCCTTGGCCAGCGCCTCCATGCGCACGGGGGCGCAGCGGCGGTCGTGTTCGGCCATGAGCTCGAGCAGGGGGTGTCCCTCGGGCAGCAGGTCGGCGCGCGTCAGGCGGTCCTTCCCGTACATGGCCTGGAGGGGCGCGGTGTCCTTGCAGAACAGGGCCGCGCACTCGGCGGGGCGGGTGGCGTACACGGCGCAGAGGTTGCTCTCCGGGCTCAGGTAGAGGCAGGTCCAGGCGCCGTTGCGGCCTTTGATCTTGAGCATTTCGTGCGCAAGGGGCTGGACCTGCTGCGCGGGCTGGTCGAAGACCCATTCCCCGACGCGCAGAGTGACGATGTCCGCCAGGGGGATGGTGCCGTCCTGGATGAGCGGAAGATCCTGCGCGTGGAGGGCGGGGCCGCCATTGCGGCAACACTGCCCGCAACGGCGGCATTGCGGTTCATTAGTGGTTGGAATTTGCAAGTTTGTGTTGCTCCTTATACCCTTTTGCGGTAACGCTTGTGGCGGTCCATATCCTGTGCCAAGGGTCCGATACTCCGGCTCGGCCGCGAAGGCAAGACCGGGGGTGGCAAGCGATCCCGAAATCAGGTTGTCTAATGAGTCCGCAAACTGTGGGTTGACAATGGGTTCTCGGATATTTCGGTTGACAGAAAACCGAACGGTCCAGTACATTATCAGCCCTGCATACCTTGTGAATATTGGCGCAATTGCCGGTATTTCAGGTAGTTGCGTTAAGTAGGTAAGGCGTTCTGGCTTCGGGTGAATTTTTTCACCATTTGCCGGCCCGGGCGCAAAAATGGTTGATGGCAACATCTTAATCAAACAATGGAGGTTAAGGGAATGGCGAAACACAAAACTCCTCTGTTGGATCAGCTGGAAAGCGGCCCGTGGCCCAGCTTTGTATCCGACATTAAACAGGAGGCTGAAGCTCGAGCCAAGAACGAGAAGGGTCTGGATTACCAGATCCCCGTCGATTGTCCCGACGATTTGCTGGGTGTTCTCGAAATGTCGTACACCGACGGTGAGACCCACTGGAAACACGGCGGCATCGTCGGCGTCTTCGGTTACGGCGGCGGCGTTATCGGTCGTTACTGTGACCAGCCCCAGATGTTCCCCGGCGTCGCTCACTTCCACACCGTCCGCGTGGCTCAGCCCAACGGCAAGTGGTACAACACCGAGCTGCTGCGCAACCTGGTCAACATTTGGGACCTTCGCGGTTCCGGCCTGACCAACATGCACGGCGCCACCGGCGACATCGTGTTCCTGGGCACCACCACCCCGCAGCTCGAGGAAATCTTCTGGGAACTGACCCACGACCTCGAGATCGACCTCGGCGGTTCCGGCTCCAACCTGCGCACCCCGGCCACCTGCCTCGGCATGTCCCGCTGCGAGTACGCCTGCTACGACACCCAGGAGCTTTGCTACAACCTGACCCAGGAATACCAGGACGAGCTCCATCGCCCGGCGTTCCCCTACAAGTTCAAGTTCAAGTTCGACGGTTGCCCCAACGGTTGCGTTGCCGCCATCGCTCGTTCCGACCTCTCCTTCATCGGTACCTGGAAGGACCAGATCAAGGTCAATCAGGAAGTCGTCGCCGCCTACGTCGGTGGTGAGATCGCTCCCAACGCCGGCGCCCATGCGGGCCGCGACTGGGGCAAGTTCGACATCCAGAAGGAAGTCGTTGACCTGTGTCCGTCCAAGTGCATTTCCTACGATGGCAAGCTGACCATCGACGACAAGGAATGCGTCCGTTGCATGCACTGCATCAACACCATGCCTCGCGCCCTGAAGATCGGTGACGAACGCGGCTGCTCCATCCTGTGCGGCGCCAAGGCCCCGATCCTCGACGGTCCCCAGATGGGCTCCCTGCTCGTGCCGTTCATCGAAGTCAACAAGGACGACGATTTCCAGGCCATCAAGGACATCATCGAAAATGTCTGGGATTGGTGGATGGAAGAAGGCAAGAACCGTGAGCGTATCGGTGAGACCATGAAGCGTCTGGGCATGGCCGCCCTGATCGACGCCGCCGGTGTTCCGGTCGACGCCCGTCAGGTTCAGGAACCTCGCCACAACCCCTATATCTTCTGGAAAGCCGAAGACGTCGAAGGTGGTTGGGATCGCGACATCAACGAATTCCGCAAGCGTCACCAGCGCTAAAAAGAGGAGTGTATCGATATGGCTTTTATTTCTTCTGGGTACAATCCCTCCAAACCGATGGAAGGTCGGATTTCCGACATCGGACCTCGTCACTTCGGCGAGTATCTGCCCCCGGTTATCAAAGAAAACTTTGGTAAATGGGACTACCATGAGATCATTGAGCCCGGCATCCTGCTGCACGTGGCCCTGTCCGGCGACAAGACCTACACGGTCCGCGCCGGTACCGCCCGCCTGATGTCCGTCACTCATATCCGTGAAATCTGCGACATCGCCGACAAGTTCTCCGGCGGTTACGTCCGTTTCACCACCCGTAACAACATCGAGTTCCAGGTCGAGACCGTTGAGGCCGCCAAGGAACTGAAGGCTTTCCTGAACAGCCAGAAGTTCCCCGGTGGGGCCTACAAGTTCCCGGTCGGCGGCACCGGCGCCGGTGTGACGAACATCGTCCACACCCAGGGTTGGGTCCACTGCCACACCCCGGCCACCGATGCTTCCGGTACCGTCAAGGCCACCATGGACGTCGTCTTCGACGACTTCACCGACATGAAGCTGCCCGCTCCGGTGCGCATCTCCATGGCCTGCTGCCTGAACATGTGCGGCGCGGTGCACTGCTCCGACATCGCCATTCTCGGTATCCACCGCAAGCCGCCCCTCATCGACCACAAGTTCCTCGACAACCTGTGCGAGATTCCCCTGGCCGTGGCCGCCTGCCCCACCGGTGCAGTCCGTCCGTCCAAGGTCGAGCTCGATGGCGAGACCTACAAGACCGTCGCCATTAAGGAAGAGCGCTGCATGTTCTGCGGTAACTGCTACACCATGTGTCCGTCCCTGCCGCTGTCTGACGGCGAGGGTGACGGTATCGCCATCATGGTCGGCGGCAAGATCTCCAACCGCATCACCAAGCCCGCCTTCTCCAAGGTCGTGGTCCCCTTCGTGCCCAACGAGCCGCCTCGCTGGCCCACGCTGACCAAGACCATCAAGAAGATCCTCGACACCTACGCCAAGGACGCCAACAAGTACGAGCGTCTGGGCGACTGGGCCACCCGCATCGGTTGGGAGCGTTTCTTCGAGAAATGCGACCTGCCCTTCAGCGAGCACCTGATCGATGACTTCCGTGATCCGGCGTACTACACTTGGCGCCAGACCACCCAGTTCAAGTGGTAAGATAATGAAGAATCGGGGTACGGCGAATCCGCCGTACCCCGTCTTTATGCAACAATAAGGAGTCCGCCATGGCACTCGATCCCGAAGCCGGAAAGGCTGAAATCCTCAAGTTCTGCGAAGAGAAGTCCGCGTCGAAGACCAAATTCTACTTCAACGACTTCACCAAGCTCTTCCCGGATGAGAAGAGCCGCGCTGTTAAAAAGCTCCTGACCGAACTGGTTCAGGAAGAAAAAATGGTGTTCTGGTCCTCCGGTTCCACCACCATGTACGGCCTGGCCGGTGTCGGCAAGCAGGCCCACTCCGAGGGCGAAGACTAGTCTTCGGCCCAATTCGGTCCACAAGGCCTTGCCCGCATCCGAGAGGTGACGGGCAAGGCTTTCTTGGTTACAAGAACCCGTGCACAACGTGGCGAATCCGATCCCCCGCATACTCCTGGCCGGACTGTCCGGCGGCACCGGGAAGACCATCGTCTCCCTGGCGCTGGCTCGCGCCTTCAGCCGTTCCGGCCTTGCCGTGGCCCCGTTCAAGAAGGGCCCGGACTATATCGACGCCCAGTGGCTCGCCCTGGCGGCCGATCGCCCGTGCTCCAACCTGGACCCCTTTTTCCATTCCCGCGAGGTCATCCGCTCCCTGTTCTTCCATCGCTCCAAGGGGGCGGACATAAGTCTTATCGAAGGCAACCGTGGGCTGTTCGACGGCATGGACGAGCAGGGCTCCTGCTCCAGCGCGGAACTGGCCCGCATGATCGACTGCCCGGTCATCCTGGCCATCGACTGCACCAAGATGACCCGCACGGTCGCCGCCATCGTCCAGGGGTGCGCCGGGTTCGAGCCCGGCCTGAACCTGGCCGGGGTCATCCTCAACCGTACGGCGGGCGAGCGGCACCGCGACGTGCTGCGCCGGTCCATGGAGGCCTACAGCGACGTGCCCGTGCTGGGCATGCTCCCCAAGATGAAGAACCCCATCCCCGAGCGGCACATGGGGCTCATGTCCGACCAGGAATACGACGGTTCCGCCCACCTCGACGCCCTGGCCGACCTGGCCGCCGAGTGGCTGGACCTGGACGGCATCCTCAAGGCGGCCAAGGCGGCCCCGGACTTCGGTCCTGCGCCCGACCCCGTATTTCCCGGCCCCCCGGCCGAAAAGACCGCGCGCATCGGCTACGTGCACGACGCGGCCCTGTGGTTTTACTACCCTGAGAACCTGGAGGCCCTGGAGCACGCCGGGGCCGAACTGGTCCGCCTGAGCCTGCTCGACGGCGAGCCGTGGCCCGAGATCGACGGTCTGTACCTCGGCGGCGGGTTCCCCGAGGTCTTTGCCGAGCGCATCGCGGCCAACCGGCCCGCGCTCAGGTACCTCCGCTCCCTGGCCGAGTCCGGCATGCCCATCTACGCCGAGTGCGGCGGGTTCATGGTCCTGTGCGACCGGCTTGAGATCGACGGGCTGAGCCACAGGATGGCGGGCGTCTTCCCCCTGACCACGTCGTTCTGCCCCCGCCCGCAGGGGCTGGGCTACACCGAGGCCGAGGTGGTCGAGGATTCGGTCTTCTTCCCCAGGGGCGAGCGCGTCCTGGGCCATGAATTTCACTATTCCATGTGCGTGTCCGACGGCGCGGCTGACCTGCGCCACGGGTTGCGCATGATTCGCGGGCAGGGCAGCGCGCTCGGCCGCGACGGCTTCCTGCACAAGAACACCTGGGCCGGATACAACCACATCCACGCCCTGGCCGTGCCCGGATGGGCCGAGCGCTTCGTCGCCGCTGCGTCCGCCCGCCGGGGAGCGGCCCGGTAAACCCCTTGTCTCGGCACGGTCTTTCGTGAGACACTGCCGCCACACAATCACCCAATCCTACAAGCGAGTACCATAATGAGTATACCCTTCATCGACCTCAAAACGCAGTACAGGCAGATCGAGAACCAGATCAAAGCGAATATCGAAGGCGTCCTGGAACACGGCGCCTACGTCATGGGTCCGGAAATCCGTGAGCTCGAGGCCAAACTGGCCGACTACACCGGCGTGGCCCATGCCGTGAGCTGCTCCTCCGGCACCGACGCCCTGCTCATGTCCCTCATGGCCCTGGGGGTGGGCCCGGGCGACGCCATCTTCACCACGCCGTTCACCTTCATCGCCACTGCCGAGGTGGTCGCCCTGCTCGGCGCGACCCCGGTGTTCGTGGACATCGATCCCGTGACCTTCAACATCGACCCGGACGACCTGCGGCGCAAGATCCGCGACGTCCGCGACAACCGCAAGGACCTCAAGGCCCGTGGCGTGATCACCGTGGACATCTTCGGCCAGCCCGCGGACTACGACGCCATCGAACCCCTGGCCCATAACTCCGGCCTGTTCCTGATCGTGGACGCGGCCCAGTCCTTCGGGGCCACCTACAAGGGGAAATCCGTGTGCGCGCTGGGCGACCTGGCCTGCACCTCGTTCTTCCCGGCCAAGCCGCTGGGCTGCTACGGCGACGGCGGCATGGTCTTCGTCAACAACGAGGAACTGCACCAACTCCTGGTCTCCGTCCGGGTGCACGGCATGAGCGTCACGGACAAATACGACAACGACCGGCTGGGCCTGACCGCCCGCATGGACTCCATGCAGGCCGCCGTGCTTCTGGCCAAGTTCGGGATCTTCCCCGGCGAGATCGAAAAGCGGCAGGAAGTGACCGCCCGCTATGCCGAACTCCTGTCCGAGGTGGACGGCCTGACCCCGCCTTCCGTGCCCGAGGGCAACGTTTCGGTCTGGGCGCAGTACTGCGTGCTGGCCCGGGACGCCGAGCATCGCTCCGAGCTCATGGGGCGGCTGGCCGAGGCGTCCATCCCGTCGACCATCTATTATCCCAAGCCGCTGCACCTGCAGAAGGCGTTCGCCGACCTGGGCTACTCCATGGGCGACTTCCCGGTGTCCGAGGACGCGGCGTCGCGCATCTTCGCCCTGCCCATGCATCCCTACCTGACCGTTGAGGATCAGGAGGCGATCGTCAAGGTCCTCAAGGGGTAGGGCGCATGTCCCGGTGGACCTGGGCGGGCACGGTACGGGTGCTCAAGCCGGTGCTTGCGGGCATGGCCCTGGCCTACGTGGCCACGGGCTTCGTGGACGGCCCACCGCCCGTGAACTTCAGCCCGGAGAGCCCCAACTCCGCCAAGCAGACGGAGATCGTCGAGCCCCAGGCCGAACTGGTCATCGAGCGGAACATCCTCAAGCTCGGCTCCCTGCTGACCTTCCAGGCCGAAAATCCGGCCCTGGTCCGGCAGGAGGCCGCTCCCAACGAGGGGCTGGGCATGTTCTTCGATCCCGACGTCCAGCCTCCCCCGGCCGAGGGGGCCGGGGCGGGCGCGTCCGAGGCGGGGCAGTAGGCCCCCAGGGCGGCCCCATTTGCCAGGCGCACCGGGCTCTGGTAAGGGGGAAATCCCCTAACGACATCACGCCGGGCGCGACCCGGCACAAAGGAGCGTATTCATGATCAAGATGGAAACCACCATGGGCGACATCGTCATCGAACTCGATTTCGAGAAGGCCCCCAAGACCGCGGCCAACTTCCAGCAGTATGTGGAGGAGGGCTTCTACGACGGCCTGATCTTCCACCGAGTGATCTCCAACTTCATGATCCAGGGCGGCGGCATGGACCCGGACATGAAGGAGAAGGCGACCCGCGCGCCCATCAAGAACGAGGCCAACAACGGCCTGACCAACGACAAGTACACCCTGGCCATGGCCCGGACCATGGACCCGCATTCCGCCTCGTCCCAGTTCTTCATCAACGTCAAGGACAACGGCTTCCTGAACTTCTCCTCCGAGACCCCCCAGGGCTGGGGCTACGCCGTGTTCGGCAAGGTCGTTGAAGGCCAGGACACCGTGGACAAGATCAAGGGCGTGGCCACCGGCCGCCACGGCTTCCACGACGACGTCCCTGTCGAGCCGGTGGTCATCAACAAGGCCACCGTGGTCGAATAGCGGCCCGTCCGTTCCCCGGACTTCGGTCGCGTGGGGGACACAGTGCAATAAAAGGGCGCACCCTGTTTCGGGGTGCGCCCTTTTTTCCGGGCGAAAGGTGGGCCGGGCCGCTAGACCATCAGATTCAGGCCGGAGTAAGACGAGCTGCTCCCGCCCATGGCCAGGAGGCCGCCGCCCTTGAACCAGCTGGAGGGGTCGGTGTTGTCCGCGTACCACCAGGCAAGGGACTGCTGCTGCAGGCTGGTCATCATCTGGCTCTGGGAGAGCTGGCTGGAGGCCGTGGAGGTCAGTTTGCCCAGCTGGATGATGTCGTGGAACTCCTTGACCTTGTCCGGGTTGTCCTCGAAATACTTGTTGATGATGGCCGCGTCCTTGGTGGATTCCGGGACCGTGACCTTGCCCGTGTCCGGGTCGTAGGTCATGGCGAACTCGGAGGAGACGTCCACGCCGAGCTTCTTCAGGTCGGCCATGACCTCGATATCCCACTTGTCGCCGAGCGTCTTCCGGTAGTTCTGGACATCCTGGAAGGAGAGCCGGTTGTCATCCCCTTTGGGAATCTGGTCCAGAATGGATGAAATTTCCGATGCCAGGCCCGAGGACCCCGAGTTCTTGGCGCTTTCCTCGTCGAGCTTCCTGGCCTGCTCTTGAAGCTGTTTCTCCTCGACCGAGGCGCGAAGCAGCCTGTAGGTGCCGGTGATCAGATCGCTTCCGATGGATGTGGTCGACATGCTTACTCCCGCTGTTGCCGTTTTTCATGAGGAATGTTTTTCCCGTGGTCATGGGAAAGCACAAGCCGTGCCAACCGCATTGGATGCTTCCGATAGGCCGGTCGGAGAATGGAATGAGGCGCAAAAAAAGGGCTGCCCCGATCGGGCAGCCCTTTGGCTTGACGTGTCGCGGGCAGCATTAGCCGCCGAGGTACGCCTTCTTGACCTCAGGGTTTTCCATGAGCTCGGCGGACGTGCCCTGGGCCACGATCTCGCCGGTGTCGATGACGTAGCCCCGGTGGGCGAACTTCAGCGCCAGGTTGGCGTTCTGCTCGATGAGCAGGATGGTCATGCCTTCCTCGTTGAGCTCCTTGAGGGTGCGGAACATGTCGTACATGAGCAGGGGGGCCAGCCCCATGGACGGCTCGTCGAGCATGATCACCCGGCAGCCGGACAGGATGGCGCGGCCCACGGCCAGCATCTGCTGCTCGCCGCCGGACAGGGACTCGGAACGCTGTTTCTTGCGTTCGTCCAGGCGCGGGAACAGGGTGTAGACGCGCTTGTAGTCGCGTTCGATCTCCGCCTGCCCGTCCTTGCGGGAGTAGGTGGCGATCTTGAGGTTTTCCTCGACGGTCAGGTTGCCGAAGATGTGGCGTCCCTCCGGGACCAGGGCCATGTGCAGGTCCGAGACGACCTTGTCGGCGGACATGCCCAGGATGGACTGCCCCCGGAAGCGGATGTCGCCCTTGATGACCTTGGGGGCCTCCGGCGGCGGCAGCTGCGCGATGGACATGAGCGTGGTCGACTTGCCCGCGCCGTTGGCGCCGATGAGGGTGACGATTTCGCCTTCGCCCACGGTGAAGGAGATGCCGTGCAGGGCTTCGATGTTGCCGTACTTGACGAACAGGTTTTCGACTTCGAGTAAGGGAGTAGTCATATGTTGTCGTCTCCAAGATAGGCCTTGATGACGGCCGGGTTGCTCTGGATGTCTTCGGCGGTCCCCTCGGCGATGGTCGAGCCGAAGTCGATGACCTTGATCCACTGACACAGCGAGGTGACGACCTTCATCTGGTGCTCGATCATGAAGATGGTGATGTCGAAGCGGTCGTGGATGCCCCGGACCAGGGTGATCAGGTCTTCCACGTCCTTGGAGTTCAGGCCCGCGGCCGGTTCGTCGAGCAGCAGGAGCTTGGGCCGGATGGACATGGCCCGGGCGATCTCCACCCGGCGCTGGAGCCCGTACGGCAGGTTCTTGGGATACTCCATGGCCACCTCGGTCAGGGACATGGCCTCGAGCAGCTCCTCGGCGATCTCCAGGATGCGCGCCTCGCGGGCGCGGTACTTCTTGCCGCGGATGATCGAATCCAGGACCGTGTAGCCGAGCCGGTAGTGCTGGGCGATGCGGATGTTGTCCAGCACGGTCATGTCGTGCCACAGGCGGATGTTCTGGAAGGTCCGGGCGATGCCCATGGACGTGACCTGGTGCGGTTTGAGTCCGGCCGTGGGCTTGCCGTCGAAGGTGATGGTCCCCTCGGTGGGCTGGTAGAAGCCGGAGATGAGGTTGAAGATGGTGGTCTTGCCCGCGCCGTTGGGGCCGATCAGCCCCATCAACTCGCCGCCCTTCATGTCCACCGAGAACTCGCTGACGGCCTGGAGGCCGCCGAACCGTTGGGTGAGGCTGTCTATTTTAAGCAGTGACATGAACAGCCCCCTATTTGAACGTGTAGTATTTTTTGAGTTTCGGGAACACGTCCGACAACTCCTTGTTGCCCATGATGCCCTCGGGCCTGAACTGCATGATCAGGACCAGGAGCAGCGGGATCATGACCCACTTGATGACGCCCGCCGACGGCTCCCAGTCCGGGAACACGAAGGTGGCCGGGGCCAGCAGGAAGTCGATGAGCGCCTGGGAGCGCAGGATCTCGAGCAGGAAGGTGAAGACCACCGCCGAGAGGACCGCGCCCGAGAGCGAGCCCATGCCGCCCAGGTAGACCATGACCATGGCCTCGGTGGACTTGAGGATGTTGAACGACTGCGGGTTGACGTAGCCGACCACGTGGGCGAACAGGCCGCCCGCGCACCCGGCCAGGCCCGCCGAGATCATGAAGTTCACGGTTTTGATCTTGTTGGTGTTGACCGACATGATCTCGGCCGCGGTCTCGTCCTGGCACACGGCGTTCACGCCCTTGCCGTAGGTCGAGGTGATGAACCGGCGGATGACCCAGATGTCGAAGATGGTGAACAGGATGACGTAGAGCAGAACCCAGGGGAAATCGTTGTCGCCGGCCAGCCAGGACGGGGTGGCGTCAACCATGGCCCAGACCGTGTCCTTCATGCCCTGGAAGCCGCGCGATCCGCCGATCCAGTCCATGTTCTCGATGGCCGAGATGACCATGTAGTTCACCGCGATGGTGATGATGGCCAGGTAGTCGTCGCGGGTCTTGAACGAGGGCAGGGCCACCAGGATGGAGGACAGGGCCGCCATGGCGCCGCCGATCAGGATGATGACCGGGAAGACGAAGTAGGACGCGGCCGCCGGGAACAGCGGGTCGCCGAACTTGGAGCCGAAGCAGAGCACGGACAGCATGGAGGCCACGTAGGCGCCCACGCACATGAAGGCCGCGTGCCCGCAGGTGAACTCGCCCATGTTGCCGTTCACCAGGTTCAGCGAGGTGGACATCATGATGTTGATGCCCCCGAACATGATGACCGCCTGGATGTAGTTGTCGAGGATGCGGTATTGGGCCAGGACCAGCAGGACCACGGCCGCGAACGCTATCAGGATGTTGAATGAGTATTTCTGCATGCGCTTTCTCCCGCCTAAATCTTGGTGGACTGCGGCATGCCGAACAGGCCGGTCGGTTTCATCCAGAGAATGATCAGCAGGATGGTGAAGGCGAACAGGTCGCGGTACGTGGACGGGAACACGGTGACCACGCCCACCTCGATGAAGCCGAGCAGGAAGCCGCCGTAGAACGCGCCCCGGATGTCGCCGATGCCGCCCACGACCGCCGCGATGAACGCCTTCCAGCCGATGAGCATGCCCATGAACGGCTCGAGCACCGGGTAGGACATGGCGAACAGCAGCCCGGCCAGGCCCGCGAAGCCGGAGCCCAGGATGAAGGTGAAGACGATGATCTGGTCGATGGGAATGCCCATGAGCGGGATGGCGAATTTATCATAGGATATTCCGCGCATGGCCATGCCGATCTTGGTCTTGGTGACGATGAAATTGAGGATGACGAAGACGGCGATGGCGGCCACGATGACGATGACCTTCAGGTTGGTGACGGTCACGCCGCCGATGTCCCAGATGGTCTTGTGGACCAGTTCGGGGAACTTCAGCCGGCTGGCGCCGAGCACGGCCAGGTTGGAGTATTCGAGGATCAGACCGCACATGAGCGCGGTGATGACCACGTAGAGGCGGTGGGCTCCCTTGCGCCGCAGCGGGCGGTAGGCCACACGCTCCAGGGTGACGCCCACGCAGGCGGTCAGGAACATGGTCAGCGGCACGGCGAGCAGGAAGGTCACCATGGGCGACAGTCCGAGCACCGGGCCGAGCAGGAACCCGGCCACGAAAAACGCGATGTAGGCGCCGACCATGAAGATATCGCCGTGGGCGAAATTGATCAGGCGCAACACGCCGTACACCAGGGTATAGCCCAACGCGATGAGCGCGTAGAAGCTTCCCCACTGCAGGGCGTTGATGATGTTCTGAATGATGAAGTCCACGATAGCCTTCCCTGGGAAATTTCTGAGGATTTCGGGCCGCTGGGCGCCCCCGGCCCCGGAGGTGTATACAAGAGCGGGGGCCATCGGCCCCCGCTCACCTAAGCCGGTGTATTCAAAGGTCTACGGGCAGACGGACTGCTCGAAGACGAATTCGCCCTGGTCGGAGATCTTGACCACCACGGCGCACTTGATCGGGTCGCCCTGAGCGTCGAACTTGGACGTGCCGGTGATGCCGTCGAAGGACTTGATGGCGGCCAGGCCGTCGCGGATGAGCTGGCGTTCCTTGCGCGGGTTGGAATCAACCTTGCCGGCGTTCTGGATACCCTGAACGAGCAGGCCGATGGAGTCCCAGGTCAGGGCCGCGTAGTCGGCCGGGGTGGAACCGTAGGCCTTCTCGTAGCGGTCGATGAAGACCTTGGTGGCGCCGGTGGCGCCGGCGGCCGCGTAGTGGGTGGAGAAGTAGTTGCCGTAGCACTGCTCGCCGCAGAGCTTGATCAGGTCGGGGGTGCCCCAGGCGTCGGAGCCCATGAAGGGACCCTGGTAGCCGAGGTCACGCGCCTGCTGCACGATCAGAGCGACCTGGTTGTAGTTGTCGGGGACGAAGATGAAGTCCGGGTTGGCCTTGATGATGGTGGTCAACTGCGCGGAGAAGTCCTGGTCCTTGGTGCCGTGGGACTCGAAGGCCACGACCGGGCCGAGGCCCTTCTTCTCCCAGGCGGCCTTGAAGATCTCGGCCAGGCCCTTGGAGTAGTCGTTGGACACGTCGAACAGAACGGCAGCGGTCTTGGCGCCGAACTTCTGGGAAGCGAAGTCGGCCGCGACCGGGCCCTGGAACGGATCCAGGAAGGCGGCGCGGAAGACCCACGGACGGTCCTTGGTGGTGTCGGGGTTGGTGGACCACGGGGTGATCATCGGGGTGCGGTTGTCGTTGCAGGTGCCGCCGGCGGGCACGGCCTGCTTGGAGGAGTTGGGGCCGATGATGGCGACAACGTTCTCCTGTTCGATCAGCTTGAGGGCCGCGTTGACGGCGGATTCGGCCTTGGACTCGTTGTCCATGTAGACGAACTCGAGCTGATACTTCTTGCCGCCGACCTCGAGGCCGCCGGCGTCGTTGATGTCCTTGAGGTACATCTCGGCGGCCTTCTTGGAGCCGTCGCCGACCTCGGGAATGTCGCCCGTCAGGGGCAGGTTGAAGCCGATCTTGATGGTGTCGGCGGCGAAGGCGGGAACAATCATCATGGCGCTGACGATGCAGGCCAGGGCCAACAGGCCCATTTTACGCAAACTCAGTTTCATTACTCCTCCTCTCATAGGAATTATGGTTGCTGGTTGAAACAATGGTTTTTCTTACACCAAAAGGGGGATGAGAGGAAGGGGTTTTCGGCAATACATTTTTGCAAATCTGGCGGTATGGTTGAATAAATTGCGCAGTTCTTGGGGAAAAAAACCCGAAATTTCTCAAAAAGAAATTTTTGGGGGAATAAAATTTTTCATTAATGTGAGAAAAGGCTCGGAGAGGGGGTGGCCAGGGCTCGGGGTTTTCGCCGGAAGTGAAGACCGGCCGCCGCTTCGGGCGCGAAAAAGGGCCGGCCCCTCGTGGGAACCGGCCCTTTTTCGCGGGGTCGCCCGCGCTGTGCCGCCCGGCGCTACGCGGTGCAGTCCGGGGCGTCTTCCTTGTTCTTGTTGCGGCGCTTCTTCCTGGCCTCGGCCTTGTCTTCCTCCTCCTCGCGCAGGGCGCGGCGCAGGACCTTGCCGACCATGGTCTTGGGCAGCTCGGTGCGGAACTCCACCTGGCGCGGAACCTTGTAGTTGGCCAGCTTCTCGCGGCAGAACGCGATGACGTCGCAGCGCTCCAGCTTTTCGCCGTCCTGGACCACCACGTACGCCTTGACGATCTCGCCGCGCGCCTCGTGGGGGATGCCCACGGACACGGCCTCCTTGATCTTGGGGTGGCTGTGCAGGACCTCGTCGATCTCGCGGGGGTAGATGTTGTACCCGCCGGAGATGATCAGGTCCTTCTTGCGGTCCACGATGTAGAAATAGCCTTCCTCGTCCATGGTGGCGATGTCGCCGGTGTACAGCCAGCCGTTTCTGAGCACGTCGGCCGTGGCGTCGGGCCGGTTGTAGTACCCCTTCATGACCTGCGGTCCCCGGATGACCAGCTCGCCGCGTTTGCCCGGGGGCAGGGGCTCGCCGCCCACGTCCATGTCCACGATCTTGGCGTCCGTGTCCGGGAAGGGCAGGCCGATGGAACCGTTCTTGCTCTTGCCCTCCAGGGGGTTGAAGTGGGTCACGGGCGAGGCCTCGGTCAGGCCGTACCCCTCGGTGATGGACGTGCCGGAGCGCTCCAGGAACTGCTCCATGTACTCCACGGGCATGGGAGCGGACCCGGACACGCAGACCTCGATGGACTTGAGGTCGTACTTGTCGATGTCCTTTTGCTGCAACAGCGAGATGTACAGGGCGGGCGCGCCGGGAAAGACCGTGGGACGGAGCTTGTGGATGCCCTTGAGCACGTCCAGGGGCACGTAGCGCGGGAACGGGGCCAGCGTCGCGCCCAGGCTGGTGGGCCAGGCCAGGCAGGTGGTCAGCCCATATATGTGGAAATAGGGCAGGATGCCGAGGAAGGTCTCCCGCTTCTTGCCCAGGGTGTGCATCATGGACTGGCACTGCTGCATGTTCGCGCCGATGTTGAAATGGGTCAGGATGCACCCCTTGGCCACGCCGGTGGTCCCGCCGGTGTACTGCAACAGGGCCATGTCGTCGGCCACCACCCGTTCGTTGGTGAACTTCTCGCGCCCCTTGGTCAGGGTCTTGAAGGGGAGCACGGACCTGCCGTCGTAGGGGACCCTGGGGCTGCTGCCGTTCTTTCTGGCCTGCAGGGCGTAGAGCACGTTCAGGGGGAACTTCAGCCCCTCGCCGATGGAGGTCACGAAGAATTTTTCCACCGGCAGGGAGTCGCGGAGTTTTTCGAGTTTGGGCCAGAGCAGGTCCAGGGTGATGCAGCAGCGCACCCCGGCGTCGTTGAACTGGTGGATGATCTCGGTCTCCATGTACAGGGGGTTGGTCATGACCCCCACGGCCCCGGCCCGGAGCACGCCCCAGAAGGCGATGATGGTCTGGGGCAGGTTGGGCATCATCAGCGCCACCCGGTCGCCCTTGCGGATGCCCGCCGCCCGCAGGTTGGCCGCGACGATCTCGGTCTGCGCCTTGAGCTTGGCGTAGGTTATCGACCAGTTGCGGAAGACGATGGCCTTGCGCTTGGGCCACTTGTGGGCGGCCCTGTCCAGGAACTTGAACAGCGGAATTTTCTCGTAATCCAAGGTCGGCGGCACATCCGGATCATAGGATTTGAGCCAGGGGCGGTCGAGTTGCTCCATGGGAGAGGTCCTTCAAGAGGTTTCGGTGGTGAAAATGTGCGGCGAACGTATATGAGGCCGGTCACGGGGTCAATATGGCGTGTTTCAAACGATCGGGGTCGAACTTTTGACGTTTTATCCGCAGGGGGCAAGGACTGTCCCCCGTGCGGCCTCCGTTGATGGGAAATGGTAAAATAAAATCCAATAGTCTCGGATTGTTAACGTACATTCTGGTGATCCAAGGAGAACGGCCCGCGCCCTTGGCAAACTCCTTGCAATCATCCACGCACTCCCCATCGGGGGAGGAAATCATTGCCCGTCGGGTAAAGTCGGGGCCCAAACGCGCCGATTATTCAATATGTCAACGATTGATCGACGGACGAGCCTTGTCGGAAGGCGGGGCCGACGGCCGGAAAACCCCCGGTCCGAGGCCGAGTTGACAGGGGTGGTGCCCATGCCTAGAGTGAAATCCTCGGCAGCGACGGACGCCACTTTGTGAGGATGCTTCATTGACCGAACGAATGACCGAGAAGTAGCATGGCTGAATACGCTGATAATGTGGTGACCGGAATGCTGATAACAGGAGGGTGCTACCTCAAGCCGAGCAAGAGCACCCGCGTCCTGGCCATCCTGGACGCCCTGTCCAGGGACTCCAGCCTGTCCCAGTACGAGCTGGGAAGGCGGCTGCACCTGTCCGGGGCCATGGTCAACCAGTATCTCAAGCAGTTGCAGGCCGACGGCCTCGTCGAATTCCTTCCTGTCAACGGCAAGAGCTACAACTACACCCTGACGGAACAGGGCCGCCGCTCGCGGCAACGGATGTTCTCGGACTACTCCTCGGAGACCGTCCGGCTCTATTCCACCATCAAGGAGTTCGTGCTCGACAAGCTCAAGGGCCTGGACAGCGAAGGCAAGCGGGACCTGGCGTTGTTCGGCGCGTCCGAGACCTGCGAGGTGGTCCTGTCGGCCCTGCGCGGCACCCGCTTCCGGATCAAGACCCTGCTGGACAACGACACCAAGAAACAGGGGCAGATTTTCAACGGGCACGTGGTTTCCGCACCGCATGTCCTGGATCAGGTGGACTGCGACGCCGTGGTCATCACCTCCTTTGGCAAGCAGGGCGAGATCTATGAACAGGTCAAGCCCTATTCCGAAAAGCGCGGATTTCAAATCGTGAGATTCTGATTATGAAACAGATCCAATCCGTCACATTGCGTTCGGGCGTCACCATCGGCATGGGCCATCCCTGCTTCGTGGTCGCGGAAATCGGCAACAATCATCAGGGCGAATTCAACATCGCCAAGCAGATGATCGACGAGGCCGCCGCCGCCGGGGTCCAGGGGGTCAAGTTCCAGAAACGGGACAGCGAGGCGCTGCTCACCCGGCAGGGCCGGGCCGCACCCTACACCGGCCCCAACAGCTTCGGCCCGACCTACGGCGAACACCGCGCCGCGCTCGAACTGTCCATCGACGAGATGGCCCGGCTCAAGGAATACTCCGAATCCATGGGTCTGGTCTTTTTCGCCTCGGCCTGGGACGACCCGAGCCTGGCCCAGATCTTGGACCTGGACGTGGAACTGCTCAAGATCAGCTCCGCCGAACTCGTCAACGTGCCCCTGGTGCGCAAGTACGCCAAGGCCGACATCCCTGTCATCCTGTCCACCGGCATGAGCGGCCTGGACGACATCGACGTGGCCATGGCCGAAATCCGCGCCTACCACGACGACGTCATCCTCCTGCACTGCAATTCCACCTATCCCTGCCCCGAGGAACATATCGGCCTGCCCGTCATGGAGGCCCTGCGCGAACGCTACGCCGTGCCGGTGGGTTACTCCGGCCACGAAAAGGGCATCGGCCCCAGCGTGGCCGCGGCCGCCCTGGGCGCGTGCGTGGTCGAACGCCATTTCACCCTGGACAAGACCCTCAAGGGCACCGACCACCAAGCCTCCCTCGAACCCGCGCAACTGGCCGCCATGGTGACCATGATCCGCGAGGTCGAAAAGGCCGTCCAGGTCAAGGGCAAGGTCGTCTTCCCCGACGAACAGGCCGCCGCCAAGAAGCTGCGCAAATGCATCGTCTTCTCCCGCGACCTGCCCGCCGGACATGTGCTCACCGAGGCCGACCTGACCACCCGCTGCCCCCGCGTGGGCGTCTCCCCGGTCCACTGGGACGAAGTCCTGGGCGCGGCCCTCAACCGCTCGGTCAAGCACGAGGAGCCCGTCCAATGGGATACCCTCAGCCTCAACCAACCCGTCTGCGCAGGCGCCGCCTCGTCGTAGACGTCGAGTAAGCGAAAAAAAGTGCGGACGCGTCGGGCGTGTCCGCACTTTTTTTGTCTCCCCCATCCCCCTTTCCCTCCCAAACTTTTTGCGCCGCTTCGCGGAGAGTGCGGGCGCAGGGGAGGGGCTGTTTTTATAGGGGCCCCGTATCGCCGTCCTTCGGCGTTCGCTCGCCCCTGCCGGAGGCGCCTAAAAAGTTTTGGAGATTCTCAAGAACCATCGCTCAAGGTTCTTAATCGGGTCTGGGGCGGGGCTCCAGCGGGGGTCGGGGCGGCGATCCGGCAGTGGAAGGCAAGAGTCTATACGCAAATTATCATTCATATCGGGCGTGGAGCGTGCTAGGAGGTGGGGCATGGCCGCAACCGTGCCGGAGGAGGGCGAATGAGTCAGACGGACATTCTGTTGGAAACGGGGACCAATGAGCTTGAGATCATTGAGTTCTTCATCGACGAGGTCACCCCGGACGGGGTGGAGCGGCAGTATTTCGGCGTGAACGTGGCCAAGGTACTGGAAGTGGTGGAGGCTCCCAAGGGGCTGGAGGGCTCCGAGGCGGCGGTGCACCCGAGTTTCCTGGGCACGATCCCGTTGCGCGATCTGATCCTGCCGGTGGTGGACCTGAGCGTCTGGCTGGACATGGAGCGCTCGCCCGCCGCGAACGAGCCGATCATCGTCACCGAGTTCAACGCCATGATCACGGGCTTCCTGGTTTCCGGGGTGACGCAGATCCACCGAGTCTTCTGGGCGGACGTGGAGCCGCCGAGCAAGTACGTGTCGTCCATGGAGTCCAACTGCATCACCGGCACGGTGAAGATCAAGGACCGGTTCGTGCTCATGCTCGACCTGGAGCAGGTCCTGGCCGATCTGGACGAGTCGGGCCAGACCCAGGCAAATTTGAGCAGCGTGGTCTCCGAAGAGCGCTACAGGGCGCTGGTGGCGGACGATTCCACTTCGGTGCGCCAACTGCTCGAGAATAATTTCAGCCAGGCCAATTTCGAGGTGACCCTGGTCCGCGACGGGGCCGAGGCCTGGGCCATCCTGGAAGACATCAAGATCAAGTGCGAGTCCGAGGGCACGAGCCCGCTGGATTATCTGGACGCCGTGGTCTCGGATGTGGAGATGCCGCAGATGGACGGCTATACCCTGACCCGCAAGGTCAAGGAGGACCCGGTTCTCAAAGTGTTGCCCGTGGTCCTGTTCTCCTCGCTCATCTCCAAGTCCGTGCTGCACAAGGGCAAGGCGGTCATGGCCGATGAGCAGGTCACCAAGCCGGAATTCCACGGCCTGACCGAGAAGGTCATCAACCTGATCCGGGGTTGGAACCGGGGCGGGGCCTCGGCCTAGCCGATCACCTCGTCCAGCTGCTTGCGCAGGGTGGACACGCCGCAGGAATGGTGCATGTAGACCGGCACATCCTTGCCGCGCACGGCGTCGAGTACGTCCTTGCGCGCCTTGTGGGACACCTTGTTGGTGAACATGACTACGAAATCCACCTGGCCCAGGGCCTTGGATATCTTCCGTTCCTTGCCGGTGAAGTGTTTCAGCTTGACCCCGCTCCGCTTCGCCTCGGTGACGTATTCCTGCTTCAGCCGGTCCATTCCGCCAATCAATGCTGCGCACATAATGCTCTTCCTCTGTATGAGATTGAAAATCGTTATCAATAAATACAGGGGGGAGCGGGGCCTGTCAACACCTGTTCGCGATTTCCTCGCGAGATGGCCCAAGCCGCTTAATCCGTGGAGGATTTTCGCAGCGCCTTGCCCTCGTGCCAGGCCCGTCCGACCTGTTCGCCCACGGCCCAGTAGCGGTTGTCGGGCATGGTCAGGGTGAAGGGCCGGACCTTTTCCACGTCCACATGCCCGTCGGTCAGGAAGCGTTCCTCGGTCCAGGCGGCCACCAGCTCACCGAGGAACAGGGTGTCGTTGGTCATGTCGAACCGCTCCTTGAGCCGGAACTCCATGGCCAGGGGACAGGCGCGGATGAGCGGGGCGTTTTCGAGCTCGCCGTAGTGGACCTCGAACAGCCCGGACTTGTCGGTCCGGTCGCCCGAGGCCAGCCCCACGTAGTCGGTCACGGCGACCATATCCACGGACGGGACGTTGATGGAGTACTGGCCCGTTGCGAGGATGGCCCTGTGGCTGGCGTGCTTCCTGTTGACCGCCATGCCCATGATGCACGGGTCGTAGTTGACCCGCGTGACCCAGGCCATGGCCATGAAATTAGGCCTGCCGTCGAGCATGGTTCCGAGGATGGTCTGCGGTTCGGGCAGGATGAAGGCGTTGTTGCCGATGTTGATCCGTTTGTTCATGTTCTCATCTCCTATGGTTTTGGGACGACATACAACCCCGATAGCCTAAAAAAAGAGGCGGAGCCAGCGGGTGGACTGCCGGGCCGTCTCACCGGGTGAGGGGGGCATGCGGTTTCCCGTGAGAGGCGGACCGGTTGGCTGATAAAGAAAAATCTTTTTCGCCGCATTGCCTTTTGTGTATACTGGCCGCCAAGACGGGCGCGCGGCCGGGGCGTTTGACATTTTTCTCGCAGGTCGCTATTTTTTTATTTTTATGACAAATTTTTATTGAGGGAGAACCGGTTTGGGTGGGAAAAATAATTCGGCACGGGCGATGATACGTCAATTCGTTCCGCTGGTCGCCTTTCTCGGCGCTTTTCTGGGCGAGAACTGCGAGGTGGTGCTGCACGACACTTCGACCAAGGAGAAGTCGGTGCTGGCTATCGCCAACGGGCACATCTCCGGCCGTAGCGAAGGGGCTCCGCTGACGGACCTGGCTCTCAAGTTCGTGGTCAACAAGGATTACGAGAAGCGCGACTGGGTCATGGGGTATACCACGCGCACGCGCGACGGTCGGCCCCTGCATTCCGCCACCTATTTCATCCGGGGGGATGATGGGGAACTGGCCGGGATGTTGTGCCTGAATATGGACACCTCCGATCTGGTGCAGGCCCGGGACATGCTGAACAAGGTCATCGCCGCCGTCGGGTTCGCGTCTTCGAAGGAAAAACAAAGCACGGACCACGCGGCGCACACCGAGACCTTCTCCGGCTCGATGGAGGAGCTGACCGAAAACCTTATCCGCCGGGTCGTGGCCGCGGCGCACATCCCTCCGGATCGCATGACCATTGCCGAGAAAATGGGCATCATGTCCACCCTCAATTCCCACGGCGTCTTTTTGCTCAAGGGCTCGATCCGGGTGGTGGCCGAGCACCTCGCCGCCTCGGAAGCCACCATCTACCGCTACCTGCAAAAGCTGAACGAGCAGTAACCGGCCTGAATCCCGCTGTACGTGGAGACCGGCGCGCCCCTGCAGTCCAATGCGGGGGCGCGCCGGTTTCTTTGTGGGTAATAAAAAATTATCTCACGTGATAATAATTTATTGACTCGTCGGTCATTCCCCGTTACTAAAAAATTATTGTGCTGCGAATAATCGCATCACACAGAATAACCCTTCAAAAGATAAGGAGATATCCCATGCACCAAGCTGTCAACAGCGATAAAGTCCCGGCGGCCGTCGGCCCCTACTCTCACGGGAGTGAGGTCGGCGGCCTCATCTTCACCTCGGGCCAGCTGCCCATCGACGCCGCAACCGGCGAAATGCCGGCCGGTGCCGCGGGGCAGACCAGACAGTCCCTGGAGAATGTGCGCCGAACCCTCGAAGCAGCGGGTTCTTCCCTGGATAAGGTCGTGAAGACCACCGTGTACCTGAAAAATATGGAGGACTTCGGCGCGGTCAATGAAGCCTATGCCTCCTTTTTCAGGGAGCCGTTTCCGGCGCGCAGTTGCTTCGAAGTCGCCCGCCTGCCCAAAGAGGCCCTGGTGGAAATCGAAGTTATCGCGGAAAAGTAGAGACCTTGCAGCACTTCCGCTTCAACAGGCTGTCCCGGTCGGGCCGGAGGGTCCGCCGGAACAGTTCATAACGCTAGGATAAAACGCCATGTCAACCAAGAGCAGATTCGGAGAGTTCGGGCTGATCTTCAAGCTCGTGTTCGGTATCGTCGTAGGTGTCGTCGTCGGCCTGTTCGCCAATGAGGCGATCATGGATGTCGTCGTTACCGCTAAATATGTCATGGGACAGTTCATTTATTACACGGTTCCGCTGGTCATCATCGCCTTCATCGCCCCGGCCATCACCCGCCTGGGCCACAATGCCAATAAGATGCTCGGCGCGGGCGTCGTCTTCGCCTATATATCCGCCGCCGCAGCGGCCACCATGGCCGCCGTGGCCGGATACGCCATCATTCCCCATCTTTCCATCGCCACCGAGATGGAAGGGCTGCGCGAACTGCCCAAGGTGGTTTTCCAGCTCAGCATTCCGCCCGTCATGCCGGTCATGACCGCCCTGGTGACGGCCGTGATGCTGGGCGTGGCCACCATCTGGACCAACGCGCGGACCTTCAGGGACGTGCTGGGCGAGTTCGAGAACATCATGATGCAGGTGGTTATCCGCATCGTCATCCCCGTGCTGCCTTTCTTCATCGCCGCCACCTTCGCGGGGCTGGCCTACGAGGGCAGCCTGACCCGCCAACTGCCGGTGTTCCTTGAGGTCATTGTCCTGGTCCTGGTGGGCCACTGGATCTGGCTGGCCGTGCTCTACACCGTCGCGGGCGTTGTCTCCGGCCGTAATCCCTTCGAGGTCCTCCGGCATTACGCGCCCGCGTACCTCACCGCCGTGGGCACCATGTCCAGCGCGGCGACCCTGCCCGTTTCCCTCGAATGCGCCCGCAAGTCCAAGGTGCTCAGCAAGGATACCGTGGAATTCATGATTCCGCTGGGCGCCACCATCCACCTGTGCGGATCGGTGCTCACCGAGACCTTCTTCGCCATGACCATCTCCATGATGCTCTATGGGCATCTGCCCGCCGTGGGCACCATGGTTCTCTTTATCCTGCTCTTCGGCATCTTCGCCATCGGAGCGCCCGGCGTTCCCGGCGGCACGGTCATGGCCTCCCTGGGCATCGTGGTCGGCGTATTGAGTTTCGACCCGGCCGGCGTGGCCCTGCTGCTGGCGGTGTTCGCCCTGCAGGACAGCTTCGGTACTGCCTGCAACGTTACCGGCGACGGCGCCCTGGCGCTGATGCTCGAGGGACTGTTCAACCGCCACGGCGAGCTGGACGAGGCACGGCGCGATGAGGAAGCGGCCGTCGCCGCGCAGAGTGCGGTTTCCCCGATGCAGGCCGAGCTGGAAGAAGCGCAGGGTTAACGAACGCAACGGGAGATTCCCATTATGTCAAAGAACGATTGGGCTCTATACCGAGCCATCCTCAATAAGGAAGTGGTGCCCGCCCTCGGCTGCACCGAACCGATAACCATATCGCTGGCCGCCGCGCGCGCCACGGAAACTCTGGGTGCCTTCCCGGAACGGGTGACCGTCCTGGTGAGCGGCAACCTGCTCAAGAACGGAATGGGCGTGGGCGTTCCCGGCACGGGAGCCACCGGCCTGGACATCGCCGCGGCCGTGGGCGTCACCGGCGGCAAGTCCGAGCTGGCGCTGCAGGTGCTCCGGGATCTCACCGAGGAGCAGGTCGAACAGGCCAGACGGCTGTTGGCCGAAGGCAAGGTCAGTATCGACGTCACGGATGCCGGCGAACTGCTGTATGCGGAAGTCACGGTGGCGGCGGGCGGCCAAACCGCTCGCTGTGTCATCGCCCGTGAACACGCCGGGATCGTGCTGGTCGAAAGAAACGGGGAGGTGCTGCTCGACAAACGTCAGCCCGCCCACGAGGAAAAGGACGAGGCCTGGCCTCTGACCATCCGCGAGGTCTTCGAGTACGCCACCGAAGCGCCTCTGGAGGATCTCGACTTCATCCTGGAAGCTGCGCGCATGAACCAGGCCGCAGCAGCCATGGGGCTGGAAAGCGACTGGGGCCTGCAGGTGGGGCGTTCCATGGACCGGGACCTCGCGCTGGGCCTGCGCTCGGACGACATCGTCTCCTATGCCACCAAACTGACAGCCGCTGCCTCGGATGCCCGCATGGAGGGCGCCCCCCTGCCCGTCATGAGCAACTCGGGCAGCGGCAACCAGGGCCTGACCGCCACGCTGCCCGTGGTGGCCTTTGCCATGCGGCGGGGCGACAGCGAGGAAGCGTTGGTCCGCGCCCTGATCATGAGCCACCTTGCCGCCATTCACCTCAAGCACCACCTCGGCAGGCTCTCCGCCCTGTGCGGCGCGAGCCTCGCGGCCACGGCCGCCGGATGCGGCATCGTGCTGCTCCTGGGCGGCGGCCTCAAGGAAGTGGAAAGCACCATCCGCAACACCGTGGGCGACATCGCCGGAATGATCTGCGACGGCGCCAAGACCTCCTGCGCCCTCAAGGTGGCGTCCTGCGTCGAGGCCGCCATCAACGCGGCCCTGCTGGCCATGAAGGGGATCTCCATTCCCGGCCGGGACGGCATCGTCGAGGACGACATCGAGGCCTGCATCCGCAACATCGGCCGCCTCGGGTCCGTGGGTATGGTCGAAACCGACAAGGTCATCCTGGACATCATGACCAGCAAGGGGAACGGACGGGCCGCCAAAGCGGTGTGACCGCCTGCCCGGAAGGGAACATTCCCTTGCCTCTCCCGACGGGAATCGGCCACGGCCGGTTCCCGTTTTTCTTTGGAAGGGGACCTAGTTCGCGGGTTCCCGGGCGTCGCCCTCGGGATCGGCTTCGGGCAGGGTGCACGCCTCGCAGTCCACCACGCGGTTGCCCTGGCCATGGTCGATGAGGGACGGGACCGAGCCGACCACCACGTTGACCCGGCCGCCGAGCAGGACCTGGCCCTTGAACCCGGTGAACAACCCCAGTTCGGTCCAGGCGAAGGTGTTGGCCGTGGCGGTCAGGGACTCGAAGGGATAGCAGAACAGGGCGTAGTTGGCCCGGCCGCGCACCCGGTTGTTGGCGAAGAACCCGCGCGAGCCGGTCTGGACCACACCGCGCGCGCCCCTGCCGCCGCCCATGACGATGTCGTTGCAGGTGGCTGTCAGGTCGTTGGCGTAGAGCAGCAGGCCGATGGAGTTCTCGCCGCGTCCCTCGATGCGGTTGCCGGTGATGACGATGCGGTTGTTCCGCGTGAAGTCGGTGCCGCCGGAAGTATCGAAATACCAACCAGCGACGATTCCGTTGGGGCCGAATTTGTTGGGGTAGGCTATTCCTTCGGTGTCTGTGGAGATGCGGTTGGACTGGATGCGGATGAACCCCTTGTCCTTGACCCCCAGCTCGTTGTCCAGGATTTCGATGCCGTTGCGTGAGGTGCGGTTGATCTCGTTGTCGCGGATGGTCATGTCCGCGCCCGTGGTCCAGTCGGCGAGCACGCCGTATCCGGCGGTCTCCTCCGGGTGGTCGTTGATCATCTCCAGACGGTTGTGCTCGATGAGCACCGTGCCCGTGACCGCGCCCTTGAGCCCGCCCTTGGAGTGGACCAGCCGGTTGCCGACCACGATTCCGGCCTGGAACGGCAGGGAATCGCCCTGGCTCCAGGTGATGGCCGCGTCCTTCGGGGTCACGTTGGTCACGACGCAGCCGCCGATCTCCAGCCCGCCCGCGTAGGCGAAGTGCAACGGCGTGCCCGTGGCCCCGTCGAAGCGCAGGTTGCGGACCACGATGAGCGGCCCGTCCTGGCTCGGCGGCGCGGTGTCCACGGGCAGGGGGGAGTAGATGGTCCAGTCGCCGCCAGAGATGGTGGTCAGCGGCTCGCCCGCCCCGTCCAGCCTGCCCAGGATGCGCACGTTCTTGGTGATCTTGACCCGCCCGTCCGCGCCGAAGTCGAACTGGCCCCGCAACCGGACCGTGCCGCCCTTGTCCAGCGCGGCCTGCACGTTGGCCACATCCCTGGCAGGGTCGCCCGTGCCGGTGACCACGGCGTCTTCCGCCAGCGCGGGCGCGATGAGGAGCAGGACGAGGAGCGGGGCAATGAAAAAACGGGACATGGGATCTCCGTGCGGCTGGGCGTTCAGGGGAGCGGCTCTGTCCGTCGTTTTATCCTCTTTGGCGGCGATGTTCAATCCGCTGTCCGTCTTTGCCGTGCAGGCCCCGGTTCGGTATCATATTATAATAGAAATTATCGTGTTCTTCACGAACCATTGGTCACACGATACACAAGGAATGTCCAATGGGGTTTAACGCCAGGGTTTGCCAGGGGGATAACAATGCGCTTGAGAACGAGAATGACGTTGATGCAAGTGGCCACCGTCGTGGTGGTCATAGTTGCGCTCAGCCTGCTCTCCATACAGGGGATGCGGGGGTATGCAGACGACCAGATGGAGAACTACCGAACCGAACAGATGGCGGCCGCGCGCCTGAATCTCGAAGACGCGGTCCAGATGGCGGAGGGGACTCTGAAAAGCTACTACGACCGCGCCCAGGACGTGGAGGGGCTGAAGCGCGACAGGCAGGAGGATTTGAAGCGCGTGGTCGACGTGGTCTACGGCCAGGTCAAGGACTACTACGACGCCAACGTGGACCGGCTGGACCGGGCCAGCCTGCTCCGTGGGCTGCGCCGCATAGTCGAGCCCGCGCGCTTCGACGGGGACAACTACGTCTGGGTGCAGAACCTCGACAACGTTATCCTTGCGCACCCGTCCGATGCCCTCCGGGACAAGGACATGTCCGGACTCAAGGACAAGAAGGGGTTCCCGATCATCGCGGCCATGAGCGACGTGGCCAGAAAGGACGGCCAGGGCGTGGTCGCCTACTGGTGGCCCAAGCCGGGAGAGGAAGAGCCCAAGCTCAAGATATCCTACGTCCGCCTGATACCCGAGGCGGGATGGGCCGTCGGCACGGGGGCCTGGATCGAGGACATTACCCAGGCCATGAAGAGGGAGGCCCTGCTTCAGGTGTCCAAGATGCGTCTTACGGACGGCAACTACTTCTGGATAACCGATATGGAGCCCACCATGCTCATGCACCCGCTGAATCCCGGCCTGGACGGAAAGGACGTCAGCCGTGAGCTGGACAGCAAGGGCAAGCCGTTCTTCGCGGAGATGGCCAAGGTCGCCAAGGCCGATGGTCAGGGGTTCGTGAAGTACTTTTGGACCAAGCCCGGAAAGCAGGGGGATTTTCCCAAGCTGTCCTTCGTCAAGCTGTTCAAGCCGTGGGGTTGGGTCGTGGGCATGGGCGTCTACGTGGACAACATCGACGCCCAGATCAACGCCAAGCAGGCCGACTTGGACAAGCGCATCAGGAGCATGATCTACCTGGTGCTGGGCATCGCCCTGCTGCTGGCCGTGCTCGGCGTGATCGCGGGCATGCTGAGCGCCCTCTCCGTGACCAGGACCCTGGGCGGCGAACCGGCCGACATCGCCGGTATGGCCGCGCGGGTGTCCGACGGGGACTTGACCCTGCCCAAGCCGGGCGACCGCGACCGGGGCGTGCTCGAATCCATGCTCCGCATGGCCGAGCGGCTGCGCGGCGTGGTCGGGGAGGTCCAGTGCGCCACGGACAACGTGGCCGCAGGCAGCGAGGAGCTCTCGGCCTCGTCCGAGACCCTGTCCCAGTCCACCGAGGAGCAGGCCGCCTCCATCGAGGAGGTCTCCTCCTCCCTGGCAGAGATCGTGGCCTCCATCCGCAAGAACGCGGACAACGCCGAAAAGACCAGCGAGATCGCGGACCAGACCAACCGGGAAATCCTCACCGGCGAGGAGTCCGTGCGCCGGACCGTGGGGGCCATGCGCGAGATCGCGGACAAGATATCCTTCATCGAGGAGATAGCCAGGCAGACCAACCTGCTGGCGCTCAACGCGGCCATCGAGGCGGCCCGGGCCGGAGAACACGGCAAAGGCTTCGCCGTGGTCGCCGCCGAGGTCCGCAAACTGGCCGAACGCAGCGGAACCACGGCCCAGGAAATCCGCGAACTGTCGGCCTCCAGCGTGCAGGTGGCCGAGCAGACCGGCGAACTGTTCGCCCGGCTCACCCCGGAGATCGCCAAGACCGCCGAGCTGATCAAGGACGTGTCCAAGGTCTGCTCTGAACAGAACCACGGGGTCAGCCAGATCGAACGGGCCATGAGCCAGCTGGATACGGTCATCCAGCAGAACGCCATGGCCTCCGAGGAGATGGCTTCCACCGCCGAGGAACTGGCCGGGCAGGCCACCACCCTGCAAACCGCCATGCACTACTTCCGGGTGGACAACCTGGACCAGATCTGCGAAAAGGCCGACTTCAAGGCCCTGCCTCCGGGCGGCGCGGCCTGATCGAATACATGAAAAAAGCCCCCTTTCCGCCAGTCGGAAGGGGGCTTTTCTTTCTTCGTGCGGGGTCAGTACCCCTGGCGAAATTCCGAAGTCCGTCTGCCCGCCTCCCGGAAGTTCCGGTCCCGCCCATTGATCTTGTCCTGCTCGAATACGGCCCTGGCCACGGCCTCGCACGCCGCGCCGAGGTCCGCCGCGCCCGCGCGGATCGCCCTGACCTGCGCGTTGAGCGCCGACTCCACCTTGCGCTGGCCCGCCCAGGACGGGTACAGCGCCCAGTACCGGGCCGCCTCGTTCGCCCGGCCCAGCTTGGCTGCGGCATACCCCGCGTTCAGGAACGCGTCCGGGATCTCCTTGCGTTCCACGCACTCGGCAAGCACGCGCAGCGCGTCCTCGTATCGCCCCGCGCGCGTGTAGCACACGCCCGCCATAGCCAGGTGCGAAGGCCGGACATCGCCCGGTTCCCCGGCGAAATATTCGTCATAGGCCGTCGCGCCCTCGCCGAAATACGTCTCGGCCTTGGCGAAGTCGCCCCGCGCCTCGGCCGCGCGCCCGCGCTCGAAGTTCTTTTTGCCCCTGGTCTCGGGGCGTATCAGCTTGGAGAAGAATGTCATGGTAAGCACAATAACGGTTTGCCGCGCCGAGGACAAGGGGGGGGGAGGGCGGCGGACGGGGCGCTGCCCCGGACCCCGCTGGGGCGCTGCCCCAGGCCCCGCCAGGGAACCTTTTGGGAAAAGGTTCCCTGGACCCTCCCAAACTTTTTGTGTCGCCTGCGGCGAAGGGGGGGGGCGGGAAGGGGGATGTTTGCGCGGGGAGATTGGCCGGACACGGGCAACCGCCCCGCCGTTTAGGGGAACTTGAGAAATTGGTATCGCGGCGTTTCCCTATGGTGAAAAGACAGACAAATCCTTGCTCTCATACAATCCGCGTAGCGGCACAAAAAGTTTAGGAAAAGGAGGGGATGGGGGTCCGGGGGAAGGGGAGGAAAGAACCCTTTTCAAAGGGTTTTTCCTCC
>NZ_JBGLYH010000002.1:0-163136 GCF_041414475.1 Pseudodesulfovibrio karagichevae | reverse complement strand
AACGGTTGTCTCTGGCTATATCCAGTTTGACTACGCGGCGGGTCTGCGTCTTTGTGCCTTCCAAAATCGCCCGGACAAGAGGAGCGGCGAAAGGCATGCAACCTATCTTCATCTGACTACCCTCCATGAGTTGTCGGAAATTCGCGCACGATCTCGCCGCCGATCTTTTCGCCTCCGGGAATCTTCCAGTCGTCGGGGCCTTTGTAGCTGCCCCACCTCTTGAAGAAAAAAGGGACTCCAGCCTTCTTGCACTGCACCAGCAGATCGAGAACCCACTCCAACCACATGGGCCGGGCACCGGGGCCCGTCTCGCCGCCGCAGATGACCCAATCCAGGGCCGGGCCACGAGTCAGATAATCGTCGTCCCACTCCTTTTCGAGGACGTTCCATATTGCCTCTTCACCGTGACCATAGGGTACGGTAATGTGCCACATATCCACCGGACCAAGCATCGGCTCCACGCTCACGAATCGGACGGCTGCCGGGGTGTCGAGCAGGATGGGGATGCGCAGGTCGGCCTGATCCTGGCTCTCGACGGTGTCCAGGCGGTTGACGGTCACGGTCCCTTTGGAGAAGTTCTGGACTTCACAGCACTGGATGTCGCGAAGGTCCCATCCCTGGCGGTAGGTGTTCGATTCACGCCGGATCTCGCCCTGCACGGTTTCGATACGGGATTTGTAGTCGGAGGCCACGGCCTTCTTTTCGTCCTCGAGTTCTTCGAGTTTTGCCTGGTTGTCGGCCATGGATTCCGCCAGTTCGCGTTTTTCTTCGGTTGTCAGCTGGTGCTTGAGCCGCATCTTGATATGGCGTTCCTTGATCATGGGGTTGGTCGCGTCGGTGGTCATTGTTTTGTCTCCTTTTTGCGGGCCGGGGTGAGGACTGCCGTGGGAATGGCCCCCGGCCCGCGGTTACAGGGCGATGTTATGCGGTCGGGAAGACCTCGGCCGGGTCGGCGCCGTTGGCCAACTGGCTGTAGGCCCCGAGCAGGGCGGCGCGGTCCTTGGTGGTCCACTGCGCGTAGCCCTTGCCGACGAGCCGTTCGGCGTCCGCAACCTGAGCGCCGAAGGACTGGATGTAGCCCAGGCACTTCTTCTTTTTCTCGGCGGCGTTGGCGTCCTTGTAGGCTCCCAGGTCTTCACCGGAGAGGACGAACTCGGCCACGGCGATCTCGTCGGTGGGGTCGATACCCGCGCCCTGTTCTTCGGCAGGCTGTTCCTGCTGTTCGGCGGGGGGCTCGTCCTGGGACGCTGAGCCGCCGAAGAATGCGGCCTCGGGGTCTTCGGGCTGCGTGGTATTGTCTATGGGCTGTTGGGTGTTTCTTTCATCAACAAGCGTCTGCTTCTGGGAGTAGGTCCCGCTGGGCTGGCGTTCGAGGTCAATGGTGTCGGACACCTCTTCGGCGGTTTGCAGTCCCATGGCAATTTCCGGAGCGTATGCCCGGATGAACCAGGACGCGGACCGATACATGAGCATCTGCTGGGGCATGGTCTGCCACTTGGATCCGTTTTTCCCGTACCATCCTTCTTTCTTGGCCAAGCCGATGGACACCCACGCGCCGTAGAGCTTTTCGTTGGTTTCCTTCTCGATGGCCCATGCCCTGCAGGCCCAACCATCCGCGCCCTCACTCCCCTTGAACTCGTAGCGCAGAGCCGAAAATTTCGGATTGTGGTTGAAGGTGGCGATGAGAAACTGGCTGGACCACCCCGGGGTTCCGTGTACGACGTAGAGATTCTGCATGACCATCATGGGGTCTGCGCCGATACGGGCTGACATGTTCAGGGCGATCATGCAGTTGGGAGCGTTGCCTTTGAAGCGCTGCGGTACCAGGTCGGACGCGGCGAGATCCTTCGCGATGCTTCTGGTCAGGGCGTACGACTGCGAGTCCATCATGCCGATGCTGACGTTTGTTTGAGTGGCCACTTCTCCTCCGTGCGCGTAGGACTGTGCCCCGGAGATGCTTTGGCGTTGCTGATTCATGGTCGGTTCTCCTTTACGCGGCCTGACGGTCTTCGACGCGGCCGTACTTGATGCCGTTGGCGTTCATGTAGTCGCGCAGTCCGGTCAACTGGTCGTTGGTGGCCCACACGCGGAAGTCGATGCAGATAGTGACGGGTTCGGGCTTGGCCTGGGGCGCAGCGGCGGGCGCGGACTGCCGGGGCTGTTCCGGCTGGGCGGGCGGTTCGGGCGCGGCCTGGGCGGCGGCTTCATGCCGCGCCTTTTCCTCTGCTTCGGCCGCGGCCTTGGCTTCTTCGCGCTGCTTGCGGTACGCCTCCTGCTTGGCCGCCGCATCCTTGAGGGCCTTGTCTTCGGCCAGGGCCTGGGAGAGGTTGAAGCCCTTCAGGTAAGTGCGGACCACCTGGTCTTCGTGCTCGGTCTTCAGGTCGTAGATGAGGTTCAGTTCTTCCTCGACCTTCTTGAGGAAGTCGGTGATTTCCTGTTCGATCTGGGCCATGGAGTAGGTGACGTTCAGCCACCGCTGGTCGAAGACGTTCGCCAGCGTTACCATTGACTTCACGTCGGACTCCTGGACGTCCCACACGGCCTGAATGGTCTGTTGCTTCTCGGTGCGCTTGCGCTCCTCGTAGCCCTTTACCTGGGAGTCGATGGCCAGGACCGGCTGGTCCACCAGGGCGATGAGCTCTTTGATCCTGTCTTCGAAGTTGGTGTAAGGTTCAAGACACCGGCGCTTGATTTCCAGCTTCTTGTCGTTCAGGGCCTTCTTGAACTTGTTCAGGGTGGCTCGGTCCTTCTTGGCGTCCTGGATCGTGTCGTCGGTGTAGGCGAGGCCCTGGTACTTCTCAAGCCGGCTTGTCAGTTCGCCCTTGAGCTCGTCGAAGTTGAAGTCGATGGACTTCACAAATCCGTCCTCTGCCGGACTGATAATCTTCAATTCCATGGTCATGAGGTGTCCTCCTTAAATTTCCGGCAGGATCAAGTCCGGCCGCTTGTCGGCTTCGACGTCGCGCCAGAAGGCGAGCTCTCTCTCAACCAAATAGGTGATGCTGGCCTCATGGTCGGCGCGTTCGAAGACGTAGGTTTTTTCAGAGACGAACAGGCCGTCCCAATTGCTGACGAGTCGGGCTTTCAGGACGCCGAAGTCGGCTTCGGTCACGTACATGTTGTGGAGCACCTGGACGTAGTAGTGCTGGGGGACGACGTTCTTCCACTTGTCCCTGTCCGCCCGGCTGTTGATGAATGCGGCCTTGATTTCGAGGACCCCGGGGCGGCCCGTGGCGCGTTCGATCAATTCGCCGTCCAGGGACGCGCGGAGTTGCGGGTACAGGCCGTGTGTCTTGGAGAGGTTCGCATCGTGCCTGACTTCGTACTCGGGGTAATCGAGCGCGAACATGGCCCGGATCAGGGGTTCAGCCGCCACACCATACTGCACGTAGGCGTTGTCGGACATGTCCTGGCCTTCGCGGCGGCCGGTCTTCTCTTCCCAGAGTTCCACGTTGGTCCGCCAGGGGCTCAGGCCCAGGACGGCGGCCGCATCGCTTCCGCCTATGCCCAGCTTGCGCTCGGCCAGCCATTGTTCGCGGGTCATGGTCACGGCTCTATCCACCAAATCCGGCAGCGGCAGCCGAGATCAGAATAGCTACGACAGCCACCACGGTGAACGCCGCCAGCCAGTCATTACCGTCCTTGGCGGTCAGGCAGTGCATGCACACGTCGATTTCGACGTTTCCGCCGGACGTGACCACGGTTTCCTGCTGGTAGCGGTCGCCCGCGGGGATAATCTCGCCGCAACGTTCGCAAACCGTGGTCCCGTCGCTGGTCCTGGGCCGCTTGTCGATGGTCTGCAAGAAAGTCGTTGTCATGGTCGTGTCCTCCGTGGTTGAAATTTCCCGGCGTTTCGGCCCCCAGGTCGCCGGTCACCTGGCATGTGAGGTCAAACTCTGGACCTGGCCCCGTTTCAAGGTTCGCCCGCCGACCACACGGTGGCCTGACAAGTCGACGGTGGGATGGGTGGTTGGTATGGCTTCGCTCTGAAATTATTAGAGCCGGTCCAGCTCGTACCAGTCGTCGCAACGCCTGACGATCTCGGCCGCCGCCGCGCGCACTTCGTCGAGCTTGAGGCGCTGGGTGTGCTCGTCTTCGTAGAGGTATCCCATGCCCGCTTCCTCGATCAGTTCACCTATGCGCTGGAGGTTTTTTCTCTCCTGCTCGTTGCGCCACCTGATGAAGCTGGCCTCTTCGTCGTCGAAATAGCCGGGCACGTTGGACGCCGACCCTGTGGGGCATGTGCCGTTGATGACTGCGAGATTGCTGATAGCCATGGTTGTCCTCTCTTGTTTCCCTGTCGTTAAACCCTGTTCCCATTCCGCCTTTCCCTGCCGTCGATCGCTTGCGCTTTCCGTGCTCGGTACTCCTGGCGTCCACTCCGCCCCTCGCTCCCCGTACTCGCTGGCCCTTGGCGCAGGCTGTTCCGGGTCGCTCTGTGGCGTCGTGTTGAATCAAAGCTATGCGAATTTCGCAATTGAGTCAACAACAAAGTGTGCTAAAATCGCATAGTCAAATGCGGAACAAAGGTTGCACAGGGGAACCTGGCGGAAAATTGTTACTGGAAAAGGAGAGTTGTTATGGAAGAGGAGTTCAAGAGTGGGCCAGACCAGCTAGGTGCGGTTATCACCTTGTGCGACATGGCCTCGGCGCTAGATTTTATTTCCGGGAACGAAGGTATTGATGCTGGATGCGCTTTTCTGCTCAAAGCGCTTGCCAGGACTGCGGCTAGTCTCGCTGAGTCCTTAGATGATATTCACGCTCGACCTTATAAACCAGCTCATTAAGGGAGATGCTTAGGGCGGCGGCGGCCGCAAACGCTTCAAAGACACGAAGCGACTGCGGCTTGTTGCCGCCCGTAGCGCCCCGAATTTTTGCCCATCTACCTACGCTGGTGCCATTTTCACCGAACGCGATCCTTGCGAACGCGGCCTGTGAATGGCCCGCCTTATCGGCCCTGTCTGCGATTTCTTCCACCAGCATGCGTTCCAGGGTATCCCCTATATCCTCATATTTTGACATCCTTTTTGATACCACGGCAGCCTCCGTATTGGCCTTATCTAAATTCGCAATTGACCGCTTTGCGATTTTCGCATAAATTGGTCATATGAAAGAACACGAACAGATTTTTCAACGTCTGAGGGAGGCGTTTGGATCGCACAGCGCTGCGGCCCGTGCGCTCGGTTATCGCCATGTTACTACCTACGCTCAGGCCAGGAGAAAGGGCACGCTCCCCCCCTGGCGCCTGGACAAGGCACTGCAATTACTCGGCGAGGAGCCGAAGAAGGCCGCATGACATCATGTCGGCAACGCTCCCTGGAACCGGATCAGCGTTCCCTTTTTTCCGCCTTCTCCGCCCGGCGCGCCCTCGGGATCGGCCCTCTTGCCCAGAATGTAGCTGATCGCCCTGGCCGCCACCTCGTTGTAGGCCGCCAGTGGGTCCACGTCCGGGGACAGCTTCACCCGATAAAAACCGGGCTTCCCCGCGCCCGTCTCCGTCATGACCGCCGTGGCCAGGACCGAGCCGTCCTTCTGCCGCTTGAAGTGGATGTTCAGTTTTGCGTCCATGCAACCAGAAAAGACAACCCACACACGAGTTTCAACTATTATCGCGGAGGTAATATTTAGCGATGTCTACACCCACTCTCACCGAAATATACCGCGACATGCTCGTCAATTCCGGAGTCCCGGCCAAGACCGTCGCTCTGAATCTCCGCAAGTCCTACACCACGCTTTTGCGCGAGCTGAACCCGGACGACGACGGTTGCAAGTTTGGCGTGGACCTCCAGGCCGAGATCATGCGCCAGTGCAACGACGTTTCCCCGCTCAGGCAACTGGCCTATGAGGTCGGGTTTCGGATCGTCCCCATGCACAATGTCCAGCCGGATAAGGAAAACCTGTGCGAAGAGCTCCTGGACGATCTTCCCGCACTGGCGTCTTACCACAAGTCGATGATGGAAAACGAGAGCCTGGAGAGCGTCAACCGCAAGATGCACCAGGCCATCAACGAACTTGAGGTAAATTTCGTCCTGTACCGCAGAGGCATGCTCCGCAAGGCCGGTTGACGGGAAAATCCATGGCCAGGGACGCGCACGGACTCGAGATACCGCCCCGCACGCGGTGGAAGGAGCGGTACGAAACGCTCCTGAACGAGTCCCTGCGCACCAGGCGCGATTTGGACCAGACCCGGGAAGAACTCGAAAAAGCCAACGCGAGGATAACCCTCATGACCACGCAGATGCAGATACTCAGGAATCAGAACCAGGCGCTTCGGGCCGGGCAGGCCCCGCTGCCGTTGGAGGAGGTGGCGTAGCATGAAGTGGTTCAAGCACATGTCAGACGCGCACCGCGACCCTAAGCTGATTGCCCTTGTCGAGGAGTTCGGCATTGAGGGGTACGGCATGTGGTGGATCATCTGCGAAGTGGTGGCCGATCAGTACAAAGCGAACGGCGTCCCTGAGCTTGAAACATCCGCCGGTGGGTGGCGCAAACTCACCGGCATTTACCCTAAAAAATTCAAAAAGGTGCTGACCTTTTTGGAAAAAGCTCGGCTGCTTTCTGCGACCTTTTCAGAAAAAGGTATCAAAGTTTGTTTGCCTAAGATGCAGGAATTTAAGGACAACCATACTCGCAACTTGCAAGCGGCTTACAAGCAAGAGGAAGAGGAAGAGGAAGAGAAGAAGAGAGAGAGAGATAGCGCGCGCACGCGCGTTGATCCCCAGACTGACGACGGACCCCGAGCAAGCGAATCGGAGCCACAGAAAAAACAGGGCCCCAAGAAGACCCCTTACCCGAGCAAGGGTAGGCCTTCCCATCGCGTCTTCAAGGCGTGTCTGGGCGTCTACACCTGCGGACCGGTGAACGAAGACGAGGCATGGTGCGCATGGTGCGACATGGAAGACCGCGGCATGCTTGTCGAGGACATCCCCATCATCCGTGACCGGATAATCGAACTCTCGCAAACCGACGACCAGTGGAAAGACGGGTTCGCCCCCAGCTTCACCAAATTCATCAGGACCAGGGCCTGGAGGAACAAGCCGTTCAAGCGCCCCGAGCCCAATCAACCGAGGACAGGCGGCTACTCCCTGCGTGGGCAGGCCGTGCGCGAACACAACGACCGCGTTTTCAAAGAACTCATGGAGGAGTGACCGGCATGGATTGGGACAACGAACAGGAGCGGGCCCGCTTCCTCACTGCGTTCAGGGCCCTGGCCGAGCTGCACAACCGGGACGCCTCCAAGGCGCTGACCAGGCTCTACCACTCGACCATGGCCGAGCACGACATCGGATCCGTGCTCAAGGCTTTTCGACAGGCGGCCACCAAACTCCGCTTTTTCCCGAAGCCCGTGGAGCTGCTGGAATTCATCGAGGGCAGCCAGGAAGACGCCAAGGTGGAAGCGGCCCTCGAGGCAGATGCCGTGCTTCTCGCGATCCGGCGGTATGGCGTTTACGCCAACGTCCGCTTCCTGAACCCGGTGACCAACGCCGTAGTCCGTCAGGGATTCGGCGGGTGGCTGAACGTGTGCCGGACCAGGGACGAGGACGTGAAGTGGTTCATCCGCGATTTCGTCGAGCGCTACACGCAGTTCAAGGCGGCCGGAGTCGAGAGCACGAAGGAGATGCGAGGCATCGGAACGAGCAGCCGCGTAGAACTCATCGGCGACCAGAAATATTTGGCCCTGGAAGGCAACCACGAAGGGCAGAAGGCCGTGGCTGGCATCGTCGATAGCTTGAACGACAAGAAGAAGTTGTCGGCCGCCTAGCCTGTTGAGCAATGCTGAAAACCCGACCAATACGCGAAAAAGGAGACGAGAACGTGAGCAAAATACGAGAACAGGCACTGGAGTTGATTGCCAGTGAAATAGATCCCGGCGGTCTGACCGTGAGGGAAGGTCTGCCGCTGATGAAAATGCAGGCACGGCGCGTCCTACTGCTCGAAAAGGCGTACCGGTACCAGCGGGCGGCCTGGGCGTTGATGAACGAGGGGATTCAAATGCAGGGCGGTCCCAAGCGAACCATGTTTGTATCTAGGAGTTTGCAGTACTGCCTTAAGGCCGGAGAACTCTACCGCCAGGCGGAGGAGGCGTGATGCAGGCAGAATACGGCATTTTCACCGCCCGTTGCGGCAAGCCACGGAAGCTGGCCCGACTCATCAAGGCGGCCGCGCTCGAGATCAAGGCGCACAACGCGCAACTGCACGCCCCGATGGACTACCGCAAGATCAAAGGCCCGTACCTGGATAACGGCCAGGTGTGCATCGACTACGAGTATGAGCCTATGGAGCGCGACTAGATGGCGGCCAAGCCCTGCGACACGAAAGAGCATCGCGCCAAGCTGCCGTGCCTGGCGCCCGGTGAGGACCTGTGTTTCGGTCGGGTGTGCTGGGATCGCAAGCGTGGGGCTACCCCCGGCAAGATCCGGTACATGGGCGAGTGCCCCTGGATTGGGCAGGTTCGCGACTACTGGCGCAGAAAGGGGTTTGGCAAGTAGACGCATTGGGCCGGATTCGCGGCCTCAGTCCCCCTAGAAATGATTTTCGATCAAAAAACCGCATCACCGTAGCCCGGGAGTCTAGAAAATGTCTCAAAACGGAAATTCGTCAATCACGATCAAGCTGCCGTTCCCGCCGAGCACGAACCAGTATTACCGGTCCATTCGCATGGGCAAGGGCGTCCGCACGCTCATCAGCGAGAAGGGCCGGGCGTACCGTGACCAGGTTGTGGGCGAATGTTGTGTCGCCCACCTGACCAACACGCTCCTGGGCGGGCGGCTGTCCGTGAAGGTCACACTGAGCCCGCCGGATCGGCGCAAGCGGGACCTGGACAATTTCAACAAGGGGCTGCTCGACGCGCTCACGCATGCCGGGCTTTGGGGCGACGACTCCCAGATTGACGACCTGCGGGTGGTGCGCGGGGCCGTGGCCAAGGGCGGGCATGTTCTGGTCGAGGTTCGGGAGCTCGAAGTGTTGCGGATGGCGGGGTAGGAAGGCAACTAACCGGGGCGTGGCGCAGTCAGGTAGCGCGCCTGCTTTGGGAGCAGGATGCCGGGGGTTCGAATCCCTCCGCCCCGACCAAGGAGAACCAGTGCAAGAGATCACCATGCAGCGGATACAGGCCAGGCTTGAGCGTGCCCGGCGAGAACATCCCGAGTTCACCCCGCACGGCGGAGGGATATTCGAGGCCCTGGCTATCATCGCCGAAGAGCACGGCGAGGTCGCTGCTGCCGCAAACGACGACGAGGGCGTGGCCCGGGTCAATGACGAACTGCTCGACCTCATCGCAACGGGCGTTCGCGCCCTGCAGGAGGAGTACAAGTGACCGACGCTGAAATCCAGGAGTGGCAGGAGCGCCACACGTTCGAATGCCCGCATATCCGGGCCAGGATCACGCCCGAGCAGTGTGAGGCCAACCGGGCCAGGGTGGGCGGTTGGAGCACCACCGGGAACCAGCCCCACAAGATCAACCAGTGCGAGCGGTGCACCGAGTACGGCGCGCTCATCAAGACGGTGGCCGAGCGGCTGCCGAAGGAGGTTAAGGCCGTGGCGAAACGTGGGAACTGCGAATGTTGTGGCCGCGGGCCGTATGCCCTGAGCGGTGGGCTCTGCGGCAAGTGCTCCCAGCACAAGACGGCTGGTGGACTGGTCCGAGAAGGCGACGAATGGGTGTGGCTGATCCCGGTGCCCGAGCACGCCCTGGCCGACGAGCCAAAGGCCGAGGACTACCATGAACCGGTCGAACCGGAGAAGGTTGCCTGTATCGGGTGCGGGCGGGATGACAAGAAGATTGTCGCCCGTGGCTTGTGCAGCGGGTGCTATCGGTACTCCCGGGACGGGCGGCTGATCGTGAGCGACGGTGGAACCGAGGCCTGGTGGGAAATCGAGCCCCCGGCATATGCCGCGGACCATATCCGCGCGCTGCGAGTGATCAGAGGACCGAGCGACCGTGAGATCGACGAGGCCCGGCATGGCATCCCGCAGGAACAGCCGGAAGAGCCCAAGGCGTGCGACAACTGCGTGTGCACCGGGCCTTGCCAACATGTCGAAGTCAGCGGCCGGGACAAGCCTGTCTTTATGGGGCTGGACCTCGGAGCAGGACCGGACTGGACGGGGCGGTCCTTGCAGATCGGCGGCCTGACCCTGACTCGACATGTCCCGCACCGAACGACCTCCACCAACCAGCCTTTCGCGGCCGTGCGCAAGAACGCCAAGGGCGTGGATTTGGCGCTCAACGCCGTGACAGTCCTCCAGTTCGGGCTGACCAAGGCCAAGTACGTGGACGTTTACTCGGACGCCAAGGCCAAGGTGCCGGCCCTGGTGCCGCTAGACGAGCCCACGGACGCGCACAGCGTCAAGCTGCGTGTCCAGGACGGCAACACTCGGGTCATATCCGCGACCGGGTTTCTGCGCGACCTGGGGGTGAAGGAAACGGGCCGGTACAAGGTGACGGGCGACGGTGAGGCCGCGCCTGGGATCGTGCTTGTGGACTTCAAGGAGCGGGCGGCATGAGCGGACGCATCCCCGTTCCCCTCTGGACCTGGGCGGGCATCGCCAAATACTACGACGTCGACGTGCGCAAGGCCAAGTCGTGGAAGGAACGCGGCGCGCCCATCCGAATGACGGACAAAGGCGCATATGCCGAGGCGTGGCAGTTGTCCGATTGGCTGTACGCGCAACCAGAGTCGGAGCCCACGCGGTGCCCCGGGAACCTGGCGAACTCGAAGCCGTAGCGAGAGCCCCCGAAAGGGGGCTTTTTTTGTGCCCGAAAAACACCCTGTCAAGGGGACATCTACCGTGCATCTACCGTGCATCTACCGTGCATTCTCGAACAACCCCCGAAAACCAATGGTAGAATTGCAGCCATTAAAAAGGGGTCCGTGTTTTGGCCCTGACCGGCTGCACTTGCTCAGGCTCGGCAGTACGACACCAGGAGGCTCGACCGGACCACCACGAAGGCAAAGGGACAGGCAATGGCGATCTTCTCCACCATCCGCTCAGGCATGCAGCACCGGTTCAACTCCGGGCATGTTTACTGCCGTCTGCGATGCGTCGGGTGCTCCAAGCGAGTTGCCCGGCGCATTTCGTTGGTGTGGGAGAGGGCCACGGCCTGGGCCTTGTACGGGGGAGCGTAGAGGATGGGCATCTGGTCAACACTCTTTGGCGGCGGGGCCGCAAAGGTGGTCGATTCGGTCGGTGGCGTTCTGGACAACCTATTCACCTCCGACGAAGAGCGCGAAGAGGCCAAGCGCCTCATGGCCCAGATAGACGACAAGCCACACCAGGACCAACGCGACATCAACAAGGTGGAGGCGGCAACGGCCGGGAAATGGTCGTGGCATAATGCTCTCGGGTGGGTATGCGCCATCTCTCTCTTTTTCTATTTCGTCCCACAATATCTCATCGCCGCAATCATTTGGGCTAAAGCCGCGTTGTCGGCCGGGTGGGCTAATGGCGTGTTCTCCATGCCCCCGTTCCCGGCCAGTGCCGACGGCCTTCTTGAACTGGTCGTGGCCATGCTCGGCTTGGCCGGGAAGGTCACGATTGAGCGTATCGCCAAGGTCAGACCGAAGTGGAGGCCGTAGTGGGCAAATATCAATTCGGATCGGCATCACTCGCGCGGCTCAACACCTGTGATCCGCGTCTACAGGTCGTCATGAAGGCCTCCATAGCGCAGGGCATCATGGACATGACCGTGACTGAGGGACACCGCGACCAGGCAACTCAAGACAGATATTTCAGCGAGGGAAAGAGCCGGATCAAGTTCCCGGACGGCAAGCACAACTCATACCCATCCAAGGCCGTGGACGTGGCTCCCTTCGTCGGCGGTAAGCTCTCCTACGATCAACGCCATTGCTGCCATATGGCCGGGCTCATCCTCGGTATCGCCGCCTCGCTCGGCATCAAGCTCCGTTGGGGCGGCAATTGGGACCAGGACGGAGAACCTGTCACGGATCAGGATTTTCAGGATCTCGTTCATTTCGAGTTGGTGGGTGAGTGATGACCAACCCGAAGAAGCGGAGCTGGAGGTAGTCATGGCGGAACAAGGGATCGTCTTCGACAAGAAAATCAACCTGGCCAACATCGTGTCCATTCTCGGGTCGTTCGCCATCGTCATCGCATTCGGGGTGAGCCTGAGTACCCGGGTCGAGTTTCTGGAGTGCCAGGTCAAGGACAACAGCGCGCTCAAGACCGAGATGGTCCAGGTCAGGACCGAGGTCCGCGGGGTCAGGGAAGACATCCAGGAACTCAAGGAAGACGTGAAGACGATCATCAAGGCGAGGAAGTGAGCCATGGCCGGTGGAATCACCTACACGCACGAACTCGCCACGACGATTTGCCGGGAGATAGCCGAAGGCAAGTCGCTGCGCCAGATTTGTCGCCGCAAGAACATGCCCCACAAGGGGACCGTGTTCGAGTGGGCGTGTGGTGCCACCGAGGCGGCCACCGAGGACGGCTTCCCGGACATGTACCGCCGGGCGAGGGAGTGCCAGGCGGATTCGTTCGCCGACGAGGTGGTCAAGATCGCCGACAGCACCAAGGACCCGCAGAAGGCCCGCGTCCAGATCGACGCCCGCAAGTGGGCGGCCGGGAAGCAGCGGCCCAAGGTGTACGGCGACAAGATCAACCATGAGCACAGCGGCGGGATCACGTTGACCCACGAACAGGCCCTGGAGGCGCTGGATGACTGACCGCGAACTGGCCATACGCATGCGCCTGCGGGACGACTTCCGGCATTTCGCCGCGAAGTGTCTCAAGATTCGCGCCAAGAAGGCCGTTGTCAGCGAGGGCAAGCCGCAGAAGATCATCCCGTTCAAGCTCAACCTCGCACAGGAATTTATCAACGCCCGCCTGGATGAGCAGTGGAAGCTGCAGGGCAAGGTGCGCGCGCTCATCCTCAAAGGGCGGCAACAGGGGTGCTCGACCTATGTCGGCGGCCGGTTCTACCACAAGACCACCCACCGCAAAGGCGTGAACACTTTCATCCTTACCCACCGGGATGACGCCACGAACAACCTGTTCAAGATGGTCAAGCGGTTCCACAAGAACAACAACCCCCTGGTCACGCCGTCCACGTCCTACTCCAACCGCAAGGAACTGGTCTTCGACAAACTGGACTCCTCCTATTCGCTGGGCACGGCGGGCGGCGACGGCGAGGTGGGCCGCTCGGACACCATAGACTTTTTCCACGGCTCCGAGGTCGCCTTCTGGAAAAACCCGCAGAAGATTCAGACCGGCGTGTTCCAGGCGGCCAACGAGGCCGAGGAGATCATCCTGGAATCCACCGCCAACGGGTTTGACCCGATGTTCCACCCCATGTGGCAGGCGGCCGAGGCCGGAATAGGCGAGTACATCGCCATCTTCGTGCCTTGGTTCTGGCAGGACGAGTACACCGTGGACCTTCCGGACGGATGGGAGCCCACCGCCGAGGAATCAGAACTTTTCGCCTTGTACGAGCGCGAGGGTATGACCTGGCGGCACCTGGCCTGGAGACGCAGCAAGATCGCGTCCGATTTCGCGGGCGACGAGGTGCTTTTTAAGCAGGAGTACCCGTGTTGCGCGGCCGAAGCGTTCCAGGTCACCGGCCACGATTCGTTCATCAAGCCGGAATCCGCCATCGCGGCCCGCAAGCGCCGGGATGTGGAACAGTCCGGGGCGCGCATTGTGGGCGTGGACCCGGCCAGAGGCGGCGACCGCACGTCTTTCTACAACCGGCAGGGCCGCGTGGCCTGGGCCGGGCGAGTTTTCCAGACGCCGGACACCAAGGCCATCATCGGCGAGATCGTCAGGCTGTTCACCGAAGAGACCGAGAACCCGGTGGACTGGATGTTCATCGACATCGGCGGGTTGGGCGGCCCCATTTACGACCAGGTCAAGGACATGCCGTTCGGCAGGTGGATCGTCCCGGTCAACTTCGGTTCCAAGGAAGTGTTCCGGCCCGATCGATACGTGAACAAGCGCGCCGAGATGTGGGGAGAAATGCGCGACTGGACCGAGAACGACGCCGAACCGGTCTGCATCGAGGACAGCGACAGCCTGCAATCCGACCTGTGCGCGCCCGGCTACACCTACGATAACCAGCAAAGAATTTTGCTCGAGAGCAAGGAGCAGATGGCGAAACGCGGCCAGCGGTCACCGGACGAGGGCGATGCCCTGGCCCTGACCTTCGCGCAGCCGGTCATGGACCGCCACGACCGAGCCGGTATCGGCATCCACAACATGGGCATCACCAAAGTCCGGAGACTGGCATGAAGATCAAGATCAGCGACGAAGAAATCCTGGAACTCATCCAGCCCGACATCGACCAGGCCGAGGACTGGGCACGGCAACTCTCCGAGGAGCGCAAGCGGTGCTCCGACCTGTACAACCGGGAGAAGCTCGGCAACGAGCAGGACGGCTTTTCGCAGCATGTCGCGGCCGTGGTCTTCGACACCATCAACTGGCTGTTGCCCGGTCTGGACGCCATCTTCACGCACCCCGACTTTTTCACGGTCCTGATGGAGAACAACGACCGCGCGGAGAAGAACAAGAAGCTACTGCGCAACCAGCTTTTCAGCCAGCAGGACGGCGCCACCCAGCTTTTGACCTACATGGAAGTGGCCCTGCGCTACCACAACGGGGTCATCAAGGTCTGGTTTGACGAGCAGTACGACACGATGTCGGAAGAATTCGACGAGCTCAACCAGGTGCAGTTCGCCATGCTCCAGCAGGACGGCTACCAGGCGGCCAAGTTCGACCAGGTCGAGACAATGCAGGAAGACGGCACCGTGATCGTCACCTACCAGAACGTCAAGATGGTCAAGCGCGAGGAAATTTTCAGGGGGCCGAAGGTGGAAGCCCTGCCGCCGTGGGAGTTCCTTATCTCCCCAGGCGCCAAGTCCATCGACGACGCCCGCGTGGTCATCCACCGGACGCGCAAGACCATCGACGAGATCACCCGCAAGGAGCGGTCCGGGGTCTATCGCAAGGGTTCCGCCGCGGCGGCGGCAGAGGAAAAGCACGACGACCTGGACGTGCCCGAACTCCGCGAGGAGTGGGAGGCCATCTACACGACCGACGACTTGGACGTTGCCGGAATAGAAGGCAACGCCTTCGACACGGGCAGTGAACGGCTTGGCCCGGGCATGACCGTATTCGTGGACGAGATACACACAAGGCTCGACATCGACGGCGACGGGCTGCTCGAGAACGTGATCATCCGCAAGACCGGGACGGTCATTCTGAGCGTCGAGGAGAGCCCGTACCGCCGCCCGCCGTTCCGGGCCGGTAAATTGTTCAACGTCCCATTCCGTTTCGAGGGCGCGCCCCTGCCCCTGCACCTGGAAGGCGACCAGCGCGAGATGACCAACCTGCAGCGCATCTTCACCGACGCCAGCGCCGAAGCGGCCTACGGGACCATGGTCACCAGCGATGCGACGTTCGCCAACCAGTGGGCCAAGCGGACCATCGGCGACACACTGCTGCACCCTTCGTTGCAGGCCGGGTCTTACGACAACGTCAAGCCGGACGCGCCCGGGAAGACCATCCTGGACGCCATCGAGATGAAGCGCACGGACTACGAGCGCACCAGCGGCGTCAACTCGCTGAATCAGGGGTTGACCGCCGACTCCATGGGCAAGACCGCGACCGGGACCATGGCCCTGCAGAACGCCGGGCAGCAGCGGCAGAAGTTTTACGCCAAGCTTCTGGGCGGTCCGCTCAAGAAGGTCCTCAAGGACATGATGTGGATCAACCAGACGTGGCCGCCAAAGGAGGCGTTCACGCTCATCGGCAAGGACGCCGTCCAGATCACCCCGGAGGACCTGCAGGGCCGCCACGACATCGAGATCGAGGTCGGCGTGGGCCCGCAGGACCGCATGCAGCAGGCTCAGGTCCTGGAACAGCATTTTCAGAAGTTGGCCAAGGCGCTGATCCCCGCCGGGGTGGCCGGTCCCGAACATCTCATCCGCACCGAGCGCAAGATCGGCAAGCTGATGGGCGTGTCCGTGGACGACCTCCAGTTCTCGGACGAGGAGTTCAACACGTTGCAGAGAATGCAGCAGACCATCCAGCAGCTGCAGGGGCAGCTGCAGCAAATCACCGGAGGCATGAATGGGCAAGGACCAGGACCAGGACCAGGCGCGCAGGGAATCCCTGGAGGCGCAATTCCAGCAAGGGGAGCAGGCCCGCAAGCTCAAGGGCAACCGGTACTTCAACAAGGTCATCAAGGACTACCGGGAGGCCCTGGAGCGGAACATCCTGCACCTGTCCCCGATGGAGCGGGACAAATTTAGCGCCTGCCGGTCACAGCTCATGGTCCTGGAGGCCATCGAGAGCAAGATCGACGGCGACATCTCGCAGGGGGCCAAGGCCCAGGCGGAACTTTCCGGCGAAGTGAAGAAGGTACGGCGCGTCTCCTAGACGGCCGCAACGAATAACCAAGGAGAACGACCATGGGAGATCAGTGGACCGTTGACGCGGTCGAGGCTGACGAAGCCGCGGAGCGCGACGAGCGCGAGGAGTCCGAACTGGACGAGCCTTTTGACGGCGACCCTATGCAGATCGGTGAAGCGTTCGGGGATGAAGACGAAGACGGCGATGAAGGCGTCGGCCAGGCCGAGCAGGCAGCCGCACCCCAGGCCGAGCGGGCTCAACCCGAACAGCAGCAGCCGGAAGGCGAGCGGCAGGAACGGCAGTTGCCCGCGTATTGGGACGAAGAGGCGAAAAAACAGTTCGCCGAGCTTCCCCCGGAGGCGCAGAGCGCGGCCCTTGCCTGGGAAAAGAACCGGGAAGCGTTCATTTCGCGCAAGTCCCAGGAACTTTCCCGCGCCACGGAAAAGGCCGCAGGCGGTGCGCAGATCATGCAGATGATGGAGCGCGACCCCGCGTTCCGCGCGCACGTCCTGGGGTTCGGCAACCAGCAGCAACAGGGAACCGAACGGCCGCCCGAAGACCCGCTCGAATTCATCGAGTGGAAGGCGAAGCAGGCGGCCTTGCAGGAACTGGCACCGCGCATGGAGCAGATGCAGAAGCAGTTTACTGCCTCTCAGCAGCAGCAACGCAGGGATACGGCAAAAGCGTTTGTCCAGCGGGACGAGCACTATCCGACCGTGCACCAGGCCATCGCGCAGGAAGTCAAGGACGTGGCCGAGCGGTTCGGCGAGGACGAGGCGAGACGCCTCTACGCCCGTCTGGACGCCGACCCGGACTTCTACATGCGCCGGTACAACGCGCTCCGCGAGGGCGTGGTCAAGGCCGCGCAGAAGCCGGACGTGCCCGGTGCCGTGACCGCGAGTGAAGTTGCCGGGGCCATGCCCAAGGGCCGCACCGTGACCGAGCGCGCACCCGTCCTGGAAGGGGCCGGTGGCAGCGCGCAGGCCAACGAGTCCACCGCCCGGCGCAGGGAAGCCCGCAAGCGGGTCAAAGCCTACAAGGGCTCACTGACCGACATCGGCGAGCTGTTCGGCGATCCCGATTAAGGAGTATTCACCATGGCTGATATCGTCACCAAGACCGTAACCACCAACTACGACAAGTCCATCCCGGAAGAGGTGGACTCCCTGATCACCAACGTGGCCCCGACCGATACCCCGTTCCTGACCTCCATCGGCCAGGGCGCCAAGGTCAAGACCCTGCATCCCGAATGGCTGGAAGACACCCTCGGCGATGCCGGTGACAACGCCCACGTCGAAGGTGCGGACTCCACCGCCACGGCGATCACCCCGCCCGCCCTGCTGGACAACCGCGTCCAGCGTCTGGAAAAGGCGTTCATGATCTCCGAGGACCTGGAGAAGACCGACAAGCACGGCCGCAAGTCCGAGATCAAGTACCAGTCCGGCCTCAAGACCAAGGAGCTGGCCCGCGACCTGGAGTGGAACCTGATCAACCAGACCAAGCAGGCCGGGACCACCACCCTGGCCGCCAAGATGGACGGCGTGCTCAACTTCCCCGGTACCGGCAACACCTACGACTTCGACGCCACCCCGGCCGCGACCAACCACATCATCGAGGACATCCTGAACGACGTTCTCCAGTCGATGTGGGAGCAGGGCGCCGACCCGGATTGCGTCCTGGCCCCGCCTTCCCAGAAGAGGAAGATTTCCGCCTTCACTCAGGGCGGCCGCCTGGTCATCAACTCCAACGCCTCCGAGAAGTCCCTGAAGATGACCGTGCGCATCCTGGAAACCGACTTCGGCATCGTGGCCGTTCTGCCTGAGCGGTTCATCGCCCCGAGCGTGGACACCACTCCCGACCCGGACGTCTACTACGACAAGCTGGTGATCTACGAGAAGGGCCGCCTGGCCTGCGCCACCTTCCGCCCGCTCAAGCGCGAGAAGCTGGCCAAGACCGGCGACGCCGAGAAGTACCGGCTTACCATGTCCAAGATGCTCAAGGTGCGCTCCAAGAAGTGCGTCGGCACCATCACCAACCTGACCCGCGTGCAGCCCGCCGCGTAGACAACCATCCGGGGAGAGGGCCGACCTCTCCCCGGTCAGGAGTGACCAGATGGCAGACTTCGAAAATTTAATCAGCGTGGAAAACCGGGTCATCGGCAACAGCGACAAAATGAAGCTGACCCGCGTGACCTCCTACGACGCGGCCGTGATTCGCGAGGCTGCCCACTACGAACGCGAGTTCGGCGACAATGGATTCTCCGACAAGCGCGACCACCGCGTCATCGGAGAGATCCCGCTGATCGAGTTCCTGGACATGCAAACCGAGGCGCAGAAGGCGGGGGACACCCTGTCCGGAAAAGACCTCAAGAAGTGGCTGGCCGAGCACCCTGAGTTCATGACCGTGACCAGGGTCAACTGTGCCAACGCCAATGCGGCCGGAACCGGCCCGCTGATCATCATAAAGTAGGAGCAGTCCCATGGCCAACGTGCTGAACCGCATCACCGATCTCGTCAGGACCGAACTGAACGACGGCACACAGAGCCGATGGACAGACGCCGAACTGCTGGCGTTCATGAAGCAGGCCGTGCGCCGGGCCAACGCTCTCGGGCAGCAGAAGCGGCTGCCGTTCATGCGCGGTGAGGAGGACTACACCCTGGCGGCCGGGGAATCCTCTCTGACGCTGCCGACCGACTTTCTCACGCCCATCAGCCTGACCCGCATGGACACCCATGAGCAACTGACCCAGGCGGACGGCGAACGGCTGGACGCCATTGTCTCGGCGACGGATGCGGCGGTCTACTCCGTGGAAGACGGTTCCATCGAGGTCATGGCCGCGCCGGTCGGCGATGTCCCGCTGCGGCTGCGCTACTACGTGAACGCCGTTCCGGACGCCCTGACGCTGTCCAGCCCCATGCCGTGGGGCGGCAAGTTGGACTACGCCCTGTGCGAGTATGTGGCGCTTCGGGCGCGCAAGATCGACCGCTACGACACATCCGTGGACATCGCGCTCATGGACGACATGGAGAAGAAGATCGTGACCATGTACGCCGACCTGGGCCAGACCGTGTTCAAGGCGCGCGGATGGAACGGGGGGAGGGTGTAGGCATGGGTATGATGGATATGCTCGACCGGGTGGATACCTACCTGACCGAGCCATTGGAAGACGGCCAGCCTCGCTCGCTGATCTATTCCGGGCTGAAGGGCTCCGTGGCCAATCTGGGGGAGATATCCAGGCAATTCAACTACGGGAATGGGTACATGGTCGACGGTACGGTCGTGCCGGTCGATCCACAGAGAATTTCTCAGGCTGTCATGGATTGGGGTGCGGTAGCCTCACCTGTTGGTGGGATGATGAATCCAAAGGGCGCCCTCGGGACGTTCGGCGGAAAGACTGTCGGGGACGTGGGGTTCGAGGTGAGCGAGCGGTTGGCCAAGACGCTGGGCCTTAAGCGCGAAAAGGTATGGGGCGACCTCGGCCATCTGGTCAAAAAGCACCCCGAGTATTTCAAGGATCCGCGCGAGGTGTCGGCCATCATCGAGCACGTGCTGGAGCACCCGGACCTCGTGACCGAGGCGACCGACCCCCGGTTCAAGCTGATCATGAACGAGCTGCCCTGGGCGAACTCACTGGTCGTCGATCCCCGGTTGAAGGGCGGCAAGCATCGCATCCGGTCCACGCACGTGAGCAACCGGCGGCAGTTTGAGAGGAAGAACGATGGGGAAAAGTAAAGGGGCGCATTTCGGTGAAGCGCGCCCCGTTGTGAGACAAAGTCCGGGAATGCCCGGCCCGCGGGGTGGCATACCAAGCCACAGCATAGTCTCACCTTTTGTTGAATAGAGAATATCGCAATTTTGTAGAACGGTCAACAGGAGCCCAAGATGTTCATCGGCAATCGCAGAGAAGTCCCGCTGATCATGCAGCCCACCGGGGGGTGGAACGCTTCGTTGCATCCGTCGCAGATCGCGGACAACGAGCTTTCCCAAGCCTACAACGTGGTCTACGACCCGTCCACCGGGAAGTTGACCACGCGCCAGGGGCTGGCCGTGGCCTCCACGACCGCGCTCGGCGAACCGATCACGTTCCTCTATCCGTTCGTGCGCAAGGACTCCGAAGGATACCTCGTGGCCGTGGCCGCCGGGGTGCTCTACCACTACGACTTTTCCGCCGGACAGTGGGTCACCGTGGCCCCGCTCAACAACACGGACACGCCGACCATGACCACGTTCAACGGCAAGCTGGTCGTGGCGGACGGGTCTTTCGGCGGCCTGCTCACCTGGGACGGCTCCAAGGTGGACCGGATCGAGAACAGCCCGCAGGCGACCATCGTTTTTTCGGCGCGCGGCAGGCTGGTCTGCAACATGGTTGACGACCTGGACGCCGTGTACATGTGCGGCCCCGAAAATGAAACAGATTGGGACACCACGGACGGCGGTGCCGTGTCCATCCGCGCAGGGTTCGGCGACGGCATGTCCGTGAACGGGTTCGCCATGGTGTCCGGTTCGCTGATCGTGTCCAAGGTCGCCCGCAGCGACGGTGCGGTGGTCGGCAAGAAGTTGTGGCGGCTGGATATGGCCGCGCCGGTATCCTCCTGGGCGGCCGACGACCTGAGCCTGTCCAACGCGGCCATAGGCCCGCACTGTATCACCGGGTTCGGATCGAATGTCTACTACATCGACTCCGAGGGATTTGAGGCCCTGGCCCCCACGCAAGCCTATGGCGACATCGCCACGGACCCGACCATCGGGACCAAGGTAAACGCTGTCCTGGGGCGGTTCGCCAACCTTGCCGACGAGCCGCGCATGGTCAAACTGCCGAGCATGGCCGCCGTGTGGACGCTGCTCACCAAGACCAACGGGTGGAGCCAGATATACACGTTCTCGCCGCTCGGCGGGTTCACGGAAATCGGGTTCGGCACGGACATCTACGCCGTGGCCGAGTTCGGCGGGGCCGTCTACCTGGCCGGGGAGTCCGGGTACCTCTACAAGCTCCAGAACAAGGCCGTGGACGAGGTGGCCCCCGGGGAAGAGGTGGATGTCGTGTCCGCGGCGCGGTTCAAGATGATCACCGGGCCCGGCGACCTGCTGCTGACCAAGGTCATTCTCCAGACGAATTTCGAGTGGTCCGGGACCTACAATATCGAGGTCTACGGCAGCGACGAACAGACGAAACGGCTTCTCCAGACCGTGGACTTCGTGCGTGGGTCCGGGGCCGACTCGCTGCATGACGCCCTCTACGAACTGGCCGACGCGAATTTCCCCCTGGCCGGTGGCCGGGTGGAAAACCGGGAGTGCCGGGCGCAGTTCCGCAACAGCGGGATCATGTTGCAGGTCAGGACCATGAACGGCGGCCGGATGAGCATATCCGAGCTGGCCGCCAAACTCGTTGTGGTGGGGAGGTAGCTATGCCGAGTCTTGGCGGTGGCGGGAATTACGGCGGAAACGACCCGAGCGGGGGCGCAGGGCGCGATTCCGGCGGGTACGGCATGGGCGGCGGAGACGGACGCGGCAACGACAGCGACCGGAACAGCATGTGGGCCCAGGACCCGATGACGGGCCGCTGGACACAGGTCGGCGCGCCGTCCCTTATGGGCGGCATGATGACCACGGCGGCCGGGTACAACATGAACCGGGCGGCGGACCGGGCAAGCGGCGGGCTCGGGCTCCAGGCATACGGCATCGACTCCAAGCAGAGCCCGTTCCACGCCGGGTACTATTCGAACTTGCAGAAGAACATCAAGACGGCAGCCGAAGACCGCCAAAAGGCGTTCGACGCGGCCTACGATGACATATTCAGCAAGCCCGGCATGAGCTGGGACGCCAAGAAGCAGGACCTGGACGCCCTGAACAAGGGTCTGGTCGGCGAGTTGGAAAAGCGCGGGTACGACATGAGCGGCGTCCGGGCCACCCACCGCAGCCCGGGCCTCATGGGTATGCTCGGGGATTTCTTCGGCGCCAAGAAGGCGGACGACGTGGACACCATGCGCGAGGTCGAGGCGCAGACCCCGGAATGGGGCATGAGCCCGCTGGGCCTTGGCATCGGCGTGCTGGCCCCGGCGGTGGCAGAGCAGGTGTACGGGGTGACGGAGAGCCCGCTGGCAGCCAGGGCTGCGAAGAAGGGGGTTGGGGCGCTGGCGACAAAAATTTCCCCGACTACACCGAACGCGATGGGATTTGTTTCGAACGTCATGGATGCGGCAGGTGTGCCGGTCACAGGACCTCTGTCGAATGCGGTCGGCCTCATCAGCCAGGCACGCGACCTGAATTATGTCGGAAAGACGAACCCGTATGGCCCAGCAGGGGCAAAGGACAGTTACGGAAGCAGCGCGGTGGGCGGGATGATGAGCGGGCCTGAGGCTGTGACCGCCTCGCTGGCGAGTGGGGCTGGCAGCGAACCGAACCTGGCCGCCATGTGGCAGGCTTGGCTGGCAAACCAAGCAGTTTGATGAGGGCTAGTAGGAGATGATGGTCAAGATATCACCGAGAGACGTTTTCCTCTCACGCTTAGGCTTTCCGGGGTCTTCCTGCTTCTCCCCGCTCTCGGCCTTTTCGTCGGACTTCTTGTACGCCTCGGCCCGGGCCTCCTCGGCCTGTTGTTCCATGGTCTTGGGCTGCTTCGGCGCACAGGCGAAGAGCAATGACGCGGCGAGTATGAGGAAGAGAATGCGTTTCATGGTTGTCCCCTTTACCCGGCGGTTAACACGAAGCGCGTAAAAATTTCAACTAGAGATCGGATGGCGATTTCTAGAATCCCAGGAGGGAATGACCAATGGCACTGACCACCAATCCATACGCAACCGACGCCGAAGTGGGGTCCATGGACTCGACCACGGCGCAGAAGCAGGGTCTGGGCACCGGCTCCAACATCATGCAGGCCGGGCTTCAACGGCAGCAGGCGTACCCGCAGAGCTACACCAGCCAGATGCAGGGACCGGCCCAGGCAAACTACTACGACTACACCGCGCCGGGGCAGATGAACACCGTTTCCGGCCTGGAAGGCGGCGACTACGCCAAGCTGACGCAGAGCCTGCAACAGCCCATCTACTCGCAGCACAACAAGGCCATGGCCGGGATCAACGACCAGTATTCGGCGCGCGACCTGTACGGGTCCACCGGAGGCGGCATGATGAGCCAGGCGCAGGGCGCGCAGAACGAGGCCACCCAGAACGCCCTGTCCAACGCCGTGGCCACCGGGTACGGGCTCCGGCTCCAAGACCAGGCGCAGCAGATCGACCAGAACAAAGCGCAGTGGGCCGCCGGGCTGGCGAACGCCCAGGACCAGAACGCCTACAACCAGAACGCCCTGCAATACAACCTGGACCAGCAGAACCAGCAGGCGCAGTGGAACAACTCGCTGCTTGAGCAGGACTACAACCAGGCGCTCAACGAACTCAACTGGCAGAACACCATCGACGAGCAGAATTTCCAGCGGGCCATGCAACTGGCCGGGCAGGGCAACTCCGGGGCCGTGGCCTCTTCGCAGTTGCAGGCAGCCCAGGACCAGGCAAACGCACAGAACAACGCGGCCATCTGGGGGTCCATCGGGAACCTCGCCTCGTCGGCGACCAGCGGCCTGATGGATAACCTGTGGGACTCCATCTTCTAGGAGGCACGATATGGGCATGATGACGAGCAGCGGACTTGCCGGGTTCCTCGGCGGCGCGGTGACTGGTCTGGACAAGGTTCGGGAGCGCAAGCGCCAGGAAGAGCTGGACCAGCGGCAGGCGCAGAGGGACGCCCTGGCGGAGCAGTTCACGCGGATGCAAATGGACATCGCCCAGCAGAACCAGGCGATGCAGCAGTCAAAGCTTGCGCAGCTCGACAGGCAGCGGACGGCCGACAGCTATCTGTACCAGCACCCGCAGGCAGTGGGCGGCATGATGGCCGCGTCCGGCGACAACTGGGCGCGGGGCTTCGGCGGCGGCCCGGACCTGACGGCGGCGAGCCCGGAGGCGTACAGGTGGGCGGCTGATTACCAAACCCCGAGGCAGAAGTTGCAGGATGCGATGGGCCTGTATGGGGCGAAAAAACAGATTGATTCGATGTATCCGGGTCAGGAAAAGCGGCCGAACTTCGAATTCAAGAAAATGACCGTTGACGGACGGCCCGGGATCTATGCGATCAACCCGGCCGATCCGAGCGCTCCCCCCAGGTTTATGGGCGGAGGCGAAGGTGGCGGCATCGACATCAACGCAGAGCGCGACCTGAGGAAAGAGTTTTCCGCCGAGACTAACTATTTCAAGCAAATCCAGAGCAGCTTCGACACCATCAGATCCATCGCTCGGGAACCGTCGGCCGCCGGAGATATTGGGCTTGTGTTCTCCATCATGAAGATGTTCGACCCAGGCAGCGTCGTGCGCGAGGGGGAGTTCGCCGTGGCACAGAACGCGGCAGGTGTGCCCGCTCGGGTCAGGGCACAATACAACAAACTCATCAGTGGCGAACGGCTGACCCCTGAGCAGCGGGCGGACTTCGTTGGCACAGCTCAAAGGATTTATCAGGATCAGGCTGAATCGTTCTCCAGGAAGAAAGACTTCTATTCCGGTCTTGCTTCGCAATACGGGATGTCCCCGGAGCGGATCACCTACGATTTCTCCGGAGGCCGAGACGGGCAGCCCAATGCCGACTCTGAGGCAGACAGGCTCATCACCAAATATGGGGGCAAGTGATGGCTGACCTCAAGGAGAACGTAAAGCGCATGGTGCAGGCTGGTGTCCCGGAGGCGGAGATCGGGTCCTACATCAAGCGGTACGGACAGGGGCAGGGGGCAGCGCCGCAGACACCTAAAAGACCAGACGACGATGGCGATTGGCTGCGGGGCGTTTTTCAGGCAACCGGATCGGTGCTCGGTGGCGGGGCAGCCTTTGTCGGCGGACAGCTTGGTCCTCAGGCGTTTACCCCGGAGGAGGTCGTCACCGTGCCCGCCGGGGCCGCGCTCGGCAATGCCATTGGCGGGCAAACTTACGACTACATCCGCGGGCTGATGTATCCGCAGACGATGCCCTCTGTCGGGGAATCGGCTGCAAGGTCAGCTACGGATGCGGCGGTTGACCTCGGCGGCGGCGCCATTGTGGGCAAGGCCCTGGATATGGCCAAGCCAGCATTTGCCCCGATCAAAGGCATGGTAAAACGCCGCCTTGGTGGTGCCACCGTGTCTTCGCACGACATCGCCAAGCTGGAACAGTACGGATTCAAGCCGGAAGCCGGTATGCTCGGGAATCCCGAGGCTGCCGCCTACTCGCAGTCGATGCGAGGGAAGCCCGGTACAGGGTCAATATTCGGCGAGGTTGATGCCCACAACCTGGCCCAAGGCGAGATGATGAGCAACCGTATCGCCGAATCTCTCGGGCCGGACATGACTCCATACGACATCGGTCAGTTGATGAAGCGTGATGCCATCGCGGCCAGAACGCAATGGAAAGATGTCAGCGACGACCTGTGGAACAAGGTCGGCGATTTCGTCCCGGAAGGCGGGGCTATACCAGCAAAAAACATTGTCTCCGAAGCACAGAAGGTCCTTTTTGTCGCAAAGCAGAGCCCTTATGCAGAAAACGCCATGGCCCCTGCGGTACGCGAGGCAAAGTTGATCCTCAAATCCGTGGACGAGAACGGCAATATCAGCAAATCGGCCCTTGACTCGATCAAGAAGGCGGCCAGGGGGTCGTACAAGAAACTGGCCCATGAGGCGGATGATATCGACCGTTTGCGCATGACTTTCGAGCGGGCAGCAGACCGCGATCTCGGTACGGCCGCCGAGGAGGCCGGAGGGGAGGCCGCGAAGCAGGCGCGGGCCGCCGCAAAGGATTGGTATAAACGGGGCATGGGGGACAAAAAACTCGGTGAGATCGGCCTGCTTGATGAGGCTGCCGAGATCATCAAGAACCCCGAGCCGGAGAAAATCTATCGGCAGATAGTCGGCGGCGGCAAGCCCGCTGCGGAACGGATGATGAAGGTCATGAACATGCTTTCGTCCGAAACGCAGGCCGCTCTCCGTGCGCGCGCATACCGGGAAATGGCCATGCCCACACCTGGCGCGGCCAACGCCGATGGATCGGGATTCAGTTTCTCCACGTTCCTGACCCGGTATGCCAGGATGCAGCAGGATGCCCCCGGGATGTCCGATATCCTATTCGGTCCGGCCCGGAAGGATTTGGACAAGCTGATCAACAGCGCAGAGTTTTTCAAGAGCTTGTCGAAGTACGCCAACAGTTCCCAGACTGCGGTTAACGCGGCCTGGGACGATCTGTGGAAGCCGATATTGGACTGGGCCGGGAAGGGCGCACTCGGTGGAGGAGTTGGCGGAATGAGCCTCTCCTCGACTATTCTTGGCGCTGCCGGGGGTGGGTCCGCAGTCGCCGCAAAAATTGCCGTGAACAGGCGGGTAGCCAGACTCATGACGGACCCTGAATTCGTCAAGTGGCTGGCCGGGAGCACCACGAAGGTTGCATCCGGATCGACCACTGGTAAAGAGGCCCTTGGCCGATTGGCCGCGATTGCTATTCAGCGTGCGTCAACATCCAAGGACAAGGAAAGGACCAACGATTTAGTCTGGTACCTTACTCGGACAGGGAATGATGTGACCAGGATCACGGACCAAGACGGCAAAGTCAAAAAAGTAGAGGTGAAATAATGACCGCATACGCGCGTAACCCCCAGACCATCCCCGACGATTCCGTGGGCGGCTCCAGCGTCCGCGAAGGTGTGGCCGAGCAGAACAACGTGGCCATCAACGACCTGTTCACTGCTCTGAACGCCCACGCCAACAACGAGGACGGCCGGTCGCATGTCGAGATAGACGAAGCCCTTGATGCGGTCGGTGACGTGAGCGCTGCCGCCACCGCCGCACAGACTGCGCAGGCCGCTGCCGAGGCGGCCAGGGACAAGTCCCAGGAATGGGCCGACAACCCCGAGGACGTGGCCGTCGAGACGGGAGCTTATTCGGCCAAGCACCACGCCATTAAGGCCGCGGCGTCGGCGCAGTCCGCACAGGACGCCGCCGACGCCATCCCGGACCTGAGCACGGTGCTCAAGGACAGCGACATCGGCACTGCAGATGGCGACGTGATCGCCGTGCAGACGGGCGGCAAGCTCCCTGCCCTGAGCGCGGAAGACCTGACCAGTGTGCCGGGAAATGTGATCACCACCAAAGGGGATATCGCCTATGGTGAGACTGGCGGAGTTCCCACGCGGCTCGCAGCCCCTGTTGACGACACGAAGGTGCTGGGAACGTCTGGCGGCGTGCCCGCGTGGGTGGACAAGGGCGATGGCGTCGTGTCTCTTGTATCGTCGCCTACTCCGGCAACCGGGACATGGACAATACCCGACCTCACGATCGGCAAGCCTTTGTTCATCGGAGTTAGCGGGACGAATCCGCAAATGGTATTTTCAGTTACTTCCGGGTCCTCATTCGGCGGCGGCGCTTTCTGGACCATCTCGTCCCAGAGCAGTGGTGACAGCCAGGATACATCGAACGTGGCCATCTTGATCCCGACCGCGACTACGGTATCGCTCAATGTGACCGGTGTCACCGGGGTATCGGCCGTCTACGCCTACCAATAAAACGCGCATCACAAAGGAGAATAGACCATGACCATTCGCGTTTCCACCATCCTGCGCAACGCCCTTGGCGATGCAATCACCACCCTGGCTGACGCCGGAACCGCTGCCGCGCATCTCAAAATTTACAGCGGCACCAAACCAGCCACCAAAGGCACAGCCCCGTCCGGTGATGTCCTGGCGGATTTCATCATGGCTGACCCGATTGCGGGTTCCTCGGCGTCCGGCATCTGGACGGCCTCCGCGGTGTCCAGCGTGACTGCCGGGAATGCCGGCGTGCCGACCTTCGCCGTACTCGAGGATAGCGACGGGACCTACATCGCCGATTTAGACGCCCGCCTGTCCACGGCAACTGATAACGGCGAGGAGGTCGTGGTGACCATCTCCGGTGGAGGCACGTCCATCGCGGCCGGAGCCACTGTCTCGTTGTCTTCGGCCACGCTGACGATGCCTAACGCTTAGGGGCTGCCCATGTCGGTCACCTTGACGCCCATCTGCGCCGACCCGGTCGTGGCCATTCTGCGTGCCGGGCCTGAGCACTCCCGGTACGGCGATCCGTTCGAGGTCGTGGCCACGGTGCTGATCCGTGGCCACGTGGCCCATCTGTCGGGCATGCTGGGGCAGTGGCGGCGGGAATACCGGCGCGAGGCGGTGCGGCTGATCCACGGCCTGGGTGCGCGGTCCATGGAGTGGGAGCGAATCGGTGACGGCAGGACGCGCCCCAAACGATTTATGACCGGGAGAGCGTGATGGTTGAAATCGCGATCATGATGACAGGCCCGGAACGTGGCGGCATAGTGACAACCATCGACCCGGCCGTGCAGGAGTGGGGCAGGGCAGACTATCTGGACGGCCTGCTGATCGTGGCTGTTGACATCGATCTGGACACTGCGCGGATGTGGAGCCAGCCTGTGATGGAGTACTACGACGTCTATCTGCCGGATGGCACATACGACGGCCGGGGGGCGAGGACGGTCCTGCGCCATTCCCACGGCGTTGACCTCGACATCCTTGGCATCGACCTCGACGCCATCCGGGCCAGCGAGTGGACTGTGCCCGAGATCGACGCCAGCCAGGTGGTGGCGCGATGACTGTCTACAGGACCATCGGAGCAGGTCAGGATCATGTCGACCTGCCGGCATTTCGTGCTTGGCTGACGTCGACCTATGGCGACGACCTCACCAGCATCCCGGGCGGGATCGATGCCACGGTATACGACTCGGAGACCCTGGCCGGGACCGTCGATTTTTCCACGCTGACTGTATCGGAGACATCTCCGCTGATTATCCGGGCAGACACGGCGCACGAGTTCCGTGGGATCATCCTGGTCACCAACGTGACCATCTCGACGCCGACCAATGCGTTCGGCCTGATTGTGCGGCCCAATGTATGGCTCGTCGGGCTCCAAATCAAATCGCTGGCCGCTGCGATTGATTGTCACGCTGTATGGGCACCCAGTGGCCTAGACGCCGACCGGTGCGCGACATGGAGCGAGGCATCAGCCGCCTATGCACGTGGGTTTGCTGGTGGCGGTACACATCGCGTTTCCAATTGTCTCGCCGTAGGCTACTCGGCAAACGGTTCTGCAGGGCTCGCCCTGGGCGGCGCTGGTTATACTGTCCAATGCACTGCCGCTGGATGCTACTACGGTTTTAGGGGCGGTGGAACGGCGGCCGTCAACTGCCTGTCCGTGAGCAGCACCTACAATTATTCCGGCACGTTTAGCGCGGCCAGCCTCAACTGCGCATCCGACGATGCCAGCGTCCCTGGCGCGGGGTCCGGCCACATCGCCAACGCAACGGTTGTTTTTGTCGACGCGGCCAATGACGATTACCACCTCGACGCCACGAGCACCGATCTGATCGATGCCGGTGCGGACACTACAGGCCAGGCATACGAGTGCCTGACGGACGTGGACGGCGACGCGCGGTCGACCACGCCGGACATCGGCATCGACGAGTATGTGGTGGCCGGGGGAGAGCCGGATGCCGCCGCCGCCATCGCCGGGGCTCTCGGAGATATCGACGGGGCCGTCACGGCGCAGGTATCCAACCCCGTCTCCGCATTTGTCTCCGGCCAACTGGAGGATGTCAGCGGAAGCGTTGCCGTGGACTCATCGGACGACAGTGCGGTGGCTCTGTCTGGAGGACTGGCAGACATTGTCGGCGCAGTAGCCGTCGAGGTGGACAACCACGCTTCGGCGGTGTTCTCCGGGTACCTCGGGGATATCTCCGGGGACGTTTCCATAGGTGTGCTCAATCCGGCTTCCGCCGTCATCTCTGCCCAGCTGGACGATTTGACCGGGGCTGTCGCTGTCACAATCTACCCCGACGGCATCACCGAAATATCTTCATCCAGCGCAATCACGTTCGACAGGACAATCTCAACTGGCATCGTATTCGACAGGACCGTGGACACCGCTATAATTTTTGAACTTGGGGGATAAAATGAGCTACGACGCAACCATACGCTCCGGGGATACCCGCAACTTGGTTTTCACCGTGACCACGGGAGGAGTCGCAACCGATATCTCCGGGGCCTCATGGACACACGGCATAGCCGCCTACCCCGGGGCGGGTACTGTCGGCGCGGACAGGACCGGGACAGTTACCAGCGGGACGGAAATAACCGTTTCGCTTTCGTCGTCCGACACCGCCCTTGCTCCTGGCAGGTACTACCACGAGCTTGAGGTGACCGACGCGCTCGGTAACGTCTCGACCTACGGCGGGTATATTTTGATCGAACCGGCGAGTGTGGACTAGGGGGAAGACTGTGAAACTTGTGCCCCCTTTTGTGCCCCCTTTGATGGGGGCATGAAGAGAAAACAAGGGGGCACGAGGCGAAAGTAGGTTCAAAAAACTCTGTAACTCACTGTGTTTTAATGCCTACAAAAAGCATGGTTCACGCCTGCTAAGCGTGTTATGGGTGTAAAGCTCATACGAGGGTTCAAATCCCTCCTTCTCCGCCAGAATGCAAAGGGGTTACGTGAATTTCACGTAACCCCTTTTTTGCGTCCTGCGCACGGCGGGCGCGTCTTTGCAAGGACATCTCTTTGGGATAAAAAGACGCAAGACCGGCAACATTCCCTCAACCCACAATGCGGCCGAAAGGCTGCAAGAGGCGACAGATATGAATTACGATGTATTGTTCCATTTCGATCATGAGAGCCAGGCCCTGGATATCGCCATCAGCAACATCAAGAACTACCTGAACGCCTTTCCCGGTGAGAAACCCGCCGTGGTCCTGGTGGTCAACGGGCCGGGCGTGCGCCTGCTGGACCGGGACGGCGAGCACGCGGCGCAGCTGAACGAGGTGCTCGCCCTCGGCGCGGCGGTCAAGGTGTGCAACAACGCGCTCACGCACTTCAACATCGCCCCCGAACGGCTCTGCCCCGGCTGCGAGGTGGTCCCCGCCGGGGTGGTGGAGATCGTGGAGCTGCAGCGCAGGGGCTTCGCCTACGTGAAGCCCTAGGGGGGCCCTGTTTCAGCGCGTGACTGGCGGGCTACATGCCCAGGCCGTTGGCGCTGAAGACCGGGGTTCCCTGGCGCAGGGTCATGGCGGCGAAGGGCAGGGCCGGGTCCGAGTCGTCCACGATGACCAGGTCGGCGCGCCTGCCGGGTTCGATCACGCCTCGGTCGCTCTGCTTTGCCGCGCGGGCCGGGCCTTCGGAGACCAGCCGCCAGGCGTCCGGGAAGGGGCAGACCTTGTCCCCGGCCAGGGCGAAGGCGGCCTGGAGCAGGGAAGGGTAGAAGTAGTCCGAGGTCAGGGCGTCGCACAGGTCCATACGGATGGCGTCGCGGGCCATGAGCCGGTCGATGTGGCTCTTGCCCCTGAGCGCGTTGGGCGCGCCCAGGATGACCGCGCCGCCGAGGGCACGCGCGCTGCGGGCCGTGTCCTCGTCCAGGGGGAATTCGGAGATGGCGCAGCCCAGTCCGTCGTACCAGGACCGCGTGTCCGGGTCCGGGTCGTCGTGGGAGGCCATGGGGATGTTTCGCTCGGCCGCCGCCCCGGCCAGCTTGCGGATGCCCTCGGGCACGGCCGCGGCGCGTTCCTTGATCTCGGTGATCAGGCTGATGAACGCCTCCCGGTTCAGGCCGGTGCGGTCCAGGTAGCCGGACATCTTGGAATAGCGGTCCAGGTTGCCGAACATGGCGTCGATATGGTCGTTGAAGGCGAGCATGTCCACGGTCCCGTCGAGTATCCAGGCCTCGACCTCGTCCAGGGCCGGGAGGTTGTAGGTCTCGAAGCGCAGGTGCAGGCGGGTGTCGCAGCCGAGCCTGCCGCGCACGGCCTTGAAGTCGGCCAGGAAGGCGCGGGCGGCCTCGCGGCTTCTGAGCCCCGGCTCCCAGGAGCAGGTCAGCCCGTGGAAGGCGGTGGTGATGCCGTTGGCCGTCATGGTCCGGTCCGTGTCCAGCAGCCCCAGGGCGCGGCTGAAGGAGACGCCCGCGCGCGGCATGATGTGCCGCTCGAAGCCGTCGCCGTGCAGGTCCACGATACCGGGCAGGACCAGCCTGCCCCCGACGTCGAGGGTCTTCTCCCCGCTTTGGCCCCCGTTCCGGGAGCCGCCGATCTCTTGAATGGTCCCGTCGGCCACCATGATGTCCGTCTGCCGCACGTCTCCGTCCGGGAGCAGCACGCGTCCGTTTCGTATGCGCATATCCATGTATCGTTCCTCTTTGTCGTCTTGACTGCATGAAGGTCGCGCGGCCTTTTGGCGACGGCCGCGCGGCATGGTTCGCCCGAGGCGCTATCCTGCCGGAATGGCGCATCAAGTTTCCCCGATCGGAGGCCATGTTCGGCGAGGTGGGCGGGAAAAGTAAAGCAGTAGACAGGTCGCTGATTTGTCTATGGGAAGTTCGTCTTATGTACGTTCAACCGCAATCTGCGCGTAACCGGACGGACATACTCTGTGACCCAATCGATCGTCGGCAAGGGCCGGCGCAACCGGAAATCATGGAGAGAAGCAATGAAACGTTCGATCGTCACCCTGTTCATGGCCCTGCTCATGGTCTGCGCCATGGGCGCCTGGGCCCTGGCCGCCGAGACCGTCCGGCTGGCCGTCACCGATTTGGAAGGCATGGAGGAGCTCCAGCGGGAGTTCGGCGTGTTCAAGGAGAAGCTGGGCAGCCTGACCGGCTATGATTTCGAGTTCTTTCCCGTCAACAACCGCACCGCCGCCGTGGAGGCCCTCAAGTCCAAGCGCGTGGACTTCGTCCTGACCGGCCCGGCCGAGTACGTGGTCTTCAAGAAGCGCGTCAACGCCGACCCCGTGGTCGGCTTCTCCCGGCCCGACTACTTCGGCTCGATCATCGTCCTGGCCTCCAGCGGGGTCAACTCCGTGCCCGACCTCAAGGGCGGGAAGGTGGCCATGGGCGACGTCGGCTCCACCTCCAAGCACCTGGCCCCCATGCAGATCCTCAAGGACAACGGGCTCGATCCCCTCAAGGACGTCAAGACCCTGCACGTGGACTACAAGGTCGGCTTCGAGGCCCTCAAGCGCGGCGACGTGGCCGCCTTCGCCACCACCAACGACAAGTTCCTGAAGATGCGCAACAGGGACAAGCAGCTGCCCGCCGGGGCCTTCAAGGTCATCGCGCGCGGCCCGGACCTGCCCAATGACGTGCTCGTGGTCGGCCCCCACGTGCCCAAGGACGTGGTCGCCAAGGTGCGCGCCGCCTTTGCCGACCATTCCGACGAGATGATCGCCGCCATCCTGACCGGAGAGGACAACCAGAAGTACAAGGGCATGGTCTTCCTGCCGCAGGTCAAGGACGCGGACTACAACTACGTGCGCGCCATGTACGCTACCATCGGCTATCCCCAGTACTCGGAATTCGTGGGTGACTGATGCTGAAGATCAATACGTCCGCCGGGGATATCTCCCCGGCGGTTTTTTCCGGTGACCACAGGGAGATCCGTGTCGAGGGGCTGGTCAAGTCCTTCGGCCGGACGACCATCCTGAACGGCGTGGACCTGGCCGTGGACAAGGGCGAGGCCGTGGCCCTGGTGGGGTCCAACGGCGCGGGCAAGTCCACCTTCCTGCGCTGCCTGCTGCGGCTCATCGAGCCGTCCGGGGGCGTCGTGGAGATGGGCGGGGCGGACGTCCTGTCCCTGAACCGGTCCGGCCTGCGCAAGCTGCGCAGCCAGGTCGGTTTCGTCTTCCAGAAGCACAATCTGGTGCCGCGCCTGACCGCCCTGACCAACGTCCTGCATGGGGCCCAGAGCCGCAAGCGCGGCCCGAGGGTCTGGTGGCACATGCTGGCCACGGACGGCGAGCGCCAGGAGGCCATGCGCTGCCTGCAGCTGGTCGGCCTGTCCCACGTGGCCGAGCAGCGGGTGGACCAGCTCTCGGGCGGCCAGTCCCAGCGGGTGGCCATCGCCCGCGCGCTCATGCAGCGGCCCCGGATCATGTTCGCGGACGAGCCCGTGGCCAGCCTCGACCCCAACGCGGGTGAGGAGGTCATGCGCCTCTTCGTGGAGCTCATCCGCAGCCGGGGGCTGACCCTGGTCTACACCTCGCACTCGGTGCGCCACGCCCTGGAGTACTCGGATCGGGTCATCGGCCTGCGCGACGGGCGCATCGAGATGGACAGCGCGTCCACGGACCTGAACGAGGAAACCCTGCGGAGGATCTATGGCTGACCGGACCCGCCAAGGAAACCGATTCGTCTTCGACGGCCAGGCCACGGACCCGGCGCTGCTGCCCATCCGGTTCCCCCGGCCGAGCGCGCTGTCGTTCGCCATCTACGCGGCCGGGCTGGCCTTTTTCATCGTTTCCATGCGCAACATCAACTTTTCCTTGAGTGAATTCGTGCGCGGCTTCCCGTATATAGTGGACCTGGTCTCCGAGATGTTCCCGCCGTCCTTTCGCCGCGTGGACGCGGTGGCCCTGTCCCTGCTCGAGACGTTGCAGATGGCCCTGGTGGGCACGGTGTTCGGGGTGGTCTTCAGCCTGGTGCTGGGCATCCTGGCGAGCAAGAGCCAGACGCCCAACAGGGCCCTGTACTACCTGTCCAGAAACCTCATCGCCCTGTTCCGGACCGTGCCCGACCTGATCTGGGCCCTGTTCTTCGTGGTCATGGTCGGGTTGGGGCCGTTCGCGGGCACCCTGGCGATCATGGTCGACACCATGGGGTTCTGCGGCCGGTTCTTCGCCGAGGCCATGGAGGAGGTGGACAAGGGGCCGCAGGAGGCGCTGGAGGCCCTCGGGGCGAGCCGGTTGGGCACGATCATCTGCGCCGTGATCCCGGCCGCGCTGCCGTCCTTCGTGAACACGGCCCTGTTCAGCCTGGAAAAGGCCACGCGCTCCTCGGTGGTGCTCGGCCTGGTCGGGGCGGGGGGCATCGGCATCGAGCTCAAGGTCTCCATGGACATGTTCATGTATTCCGAGGCCTCGACCATCATCCTGCTGATCTTTTGCCTGGTCCTGCTGGTGGAGCAGCTTTCGTCCCGCCTCAGGAGACGGATCATCTGATCAGTCCAGGAAGGTCTTGATGACCAGCTCGATCTTGCCCCCGCCGTAGCGGGTGATGCCGAAGTCCACGGGCACGCCGAGCTCGTCCACGTTGACCGAGCGGGTCTCCAGGACCGGCCGGTACCTGGTCAGGCCGAGCAGGCGCGCCTCTTCCGTGGTCGGCTGCCGGGTGAGGATTCTCGTTTCCTCGCGGAAGTAGTCGGCCACGCCGTGGGCGCTGAGGCATTGGGTGATGGAGCCGGTCTTGAGGAAGGTCTCGTGCAGCCCGGCGAAGCGCGGCCGGGGAAAGTAGTGGGTGGTCAGGGACAGGGGGCGGCCTTCGGCCTTACGCAGGATTTCGAGCATGGAGACCTGCGCTGTGGGCTGGATCTGGAGCGCCCGGGACACCGCTTCGCCCGCCTCCACCACCCGGTGGTCGATGAGTACGCCGTCGTGGGAATAGTTCTGCCGGTTCAGGTTGTCGCTGAACCGGGTGCGCCGCGAGACCATGTATTCCACCACGTGCTCGCTGACAAAGGTTCCCCGTCCCTTTTCGGACCGGACCAGGGCCCGCTCCTGGAGATGGGACAGCGCGCGGCGCACGGTGTGCCGGTTGACGCTGTACCACTTGGCCAGCGTGCTCTCGGTCGGCAGCCGCTCGCCCTGCGAAAAATGCCCCCGGACGATCTCCCGCTCCAGGGCAGAGGCGATCTGCCGCCACAGCGGGGAGCGCTGGCTTCTGTCCAGCAGGAACCGCCTGTCCGAATCGTCCACATGGGGATTGAGTGCGCTCATGGACTGGCAATGCCAGCAAACCCCGTTCTTGTCTGTATCGGGGAGGTTAAGATTTACCGCTCAACGGGCCGGGCGCAGGGGCGTTGTCCCCGGCGTGCGCAGCCGGCTTTTTCCGGCCCCGGCCCCATTCCCCGCGCCGGCGCGTCCCGGCGTCCTGACTTGCGCATGAAGGTAAACGATAGTAAGTGGTTGCTTGAGCAGGTCTGTCCGGCCCGTTCGGAGCGAGACCGCTATTCCGTTATATTCAAGCTTGTTGCAGGTGCCGATGCCACGCCGGGAGAACGCGATCCGCAGTGCGGCGCGCCCGGTTCGGATTCCGGTTATGCCGGAAGGTATTGAAATTGCAGCGGGTCCGCAACAGAGGCAACGAGCGTCAACCTCTTGAACCGCAACCGGTGGGAAGATGGTCCGATTCCTGGCCCAGTCCAATTATCTGCGCGAGGTGCAGCGCACCTTCGGCGGCGGCCACCTCGACGTCATGGAACTGCTGTCCCGGACGTTGTCCGTGGCCGTTCCCATGGCCGTGGTCTACGTCCTGTGGCGCTACCGGCTGCTCATCCTGCACGTGGTCGGGCGCTGGGCGTCCCGCCTGCTGCGTCGGCGCAAGCGCCGGGCCGTGGAGAACTACCTGGTCTCCAGGGCCGTGGTCCTCGAGGTCTGCCTGTACTCCGGGGGCGTGGTCGGGCGGAAGCTCTGCAACGCGCGCGTGGCCAGCGTGGCCGGGGGAAAGATGCAGCTCCAACTGCTCGACGCCACCTCCACCTTCAGTCATCTCAAGCATCAGCAGGTCATTTGCTTCACCCGGCCGTTCGCCTATTCGGGCAAGCGCATCAACGCTTTCACCACCCTGGTGGCGCACGTGGAGAAACGGGGCGTGGTCATCAAGGAGCTGAGCCTGCTCACGCCGGTGCGCTACCGCTTCATCCTGCGGCGGCGGCACTCCCGCCAGCGGGTCGCCCGCGAGGGGGCGGTCCGGGTCAAGGCGTGGAGCGGCCGCAAGGCGCGGACCTTCTGGATGTTCCGGCCGGACCTCCAGACCGTGAACAATCCGGCCCGCTACGACGCTCGCACCCGCCTGGCCGTGGAGAACATCTCGGCGGGCGGCCTGCGCCTGTACATCGTCAACCCCAAGGGCGGCATGCCCCCGCTGGACCCCGGCAGCCAGCTGGTCCTGCGGGTCAGCATCTGGAGCCCCAAGACGCGCAAGTATTCGTTCTTCACGGCCATGGGCACCGTGCGCAGCCGGTTTTCGGGCCGGGGCGGGGCCATCGGGCTGGGCATCCAGTTCACGGCCGAGGGAGAAAAGGTGAAGGACCGCTACACGTGGCATTCCGTGCACGGCGAGATTCCGGCCCTGGCGCAGTTCCTGGCCGAAATAGAGGAATAGCTACTTCTTGCGGCACTCCGGGCACAGCCCGTAGAGATACATCTTGTGGCGGATCAGGGTGAAGCCGTGCTCCTTGGCCAGCTGCTCCTGGCGGCGCTCGATGACTTCGTCGACGATCTCGATATTCTTGCCGCATTTCTCGCAGATGAGGTGGTCGTGGTGGTCCTTGCCGTAGCAGGGCTCGTAGCGGGTCACCCCGTCCGCAAAGTCCAGGGGCTCTATCAGCCCGGAATCGCTGAGGAGCTTGAGGGTCCTGTAGACCGTGGCCTGGCCGATGGAGGCGTCCCGTTTCTTGACCAGCGCGTAGAGTTCCTCCGAGGAGAGGTGGTCGTTCTTCTTGAGCAGGGTATCGAGGATGACCCGCCGCTGGGGCGTCATCTTCAGGTTCTCGTGGGCCAGATATTCGGCAAAGACTTCTTGCGGGGCTTTCATTGGGATATCCCGTCGTTTTGTTTGAATTTCAGTCAATTCTTTTCATACGGGAAGCAAAAGAAGGTGTCAAACAGGAATGAAAGTGGCGGGGAATACCCGTCGTCGGTCCGATACCCTTTTGTTTCTTGACATTCCAGGGTACGGTTTTCTACAAACGGTTTCCTGCAAATCGGCGCCGAAATCCGCGCCGACCCCAAACGGAGAGGTGGCAGAGCTCGGTTTAATGCGCTGGTCTTGAAAACCAGAGACGGGGCAACTCGTCCGGGGGTTCGAATCCCTCCCTCTCCGCCAGTAATATCAAGGGCTTGTCTCGCAAAAGACAAGCCCTTTTCCGTCTATATGAAAACCTTTGTCCCCACAATAGTCCCCACACAATACTTTGTTTAGCTTGTCGGAATAGAGGGAAGGCGTATTGTGTATGCGTTTTGTTTTGGCCTTGAGGTAAAACGATGAAGCTGGGAGAGAGTCGATGTCACAACCGTCTGAGGAATCCAAGAAAGACGATGTCTTTATAGGTGTTGAGCATGTGCAAGACTATTTCGTAAGCGTTTATGAAAAGCTTCAGTCGGACTATCTTTTCCATAAGAAAGCCATCAAGCATTCAGGGACCAGAGGGACCGAAAACGAAAAGGCCTTAGCTGGGGTAATCAGAGAATTTTTGCCTGCAAAGTTTGGTGTCGATACCGACTCGATGCTTGTTGACCGACACGGTAAAATGAGCCGCCAAGTTGATATCGTGATTTATTCAAAGGAATATCCGAAGTATTTCCACAAGATTTTTCCAATAGAGACAGTCTACGCAACGATCGAAGTGAAGACAACATTGAATAAAGCGACTCTTGGTGAGGCTATAGAGAATGCAAAGAGTATTCATGCCTTGGATTATATTCCGGAGTTGACTTATTATTGGCAGAATCAAGTGAAAGAAAAAGGAATTAAGTCAACACCTCCAGAATGTTGTTTATTCGCCTATGCTTCTAAAACGAACAATTTGGCGACAATGTGTGATTGGTTCAATGAGCATGCAAAAGACCCGAGAGACATTGGTGGTTCTTTGCTTTCCTGCCTACTAGACTTTGGGCTTTTCTTTGATAGAGGTGATAGCTATGTTTACCATTCTCAGACCGGCCAGCTTGAAGATGGTCGTAGCGTAGTGGTGAAATATCCAGGGGGTATTGAATTGGTTGATCCCGCAAAAGTGTTGACTTTTTTCCTGGAGAAATTGTGGGTTCGTTTACATGGGCACAGGATTCATCCGGCATTTGATATTAGGTCGTATATGCCATATAATTTTCAAACGTTTGCCGAGTTCTATTTTTCGGACGTTGAAGACCTTAAAGGGGTCTTGATTCCAGATAAGTAGTCATTCAAATATAATAATTCTGTTCTCTTCTTTGTTGCTAGTAGGAAATCCATCCCCTTTTTTCCCCTCACTACTTCATCGTCCTTCATGCTATGGCCTCCTTAGGAGGCTGTCATGGAAACAAAATTTGAGCCATGGGGTATAAACGAAGACTGTCCTGAGCTTGAGTATCTAATTAATCTTGGTGGTGCTTTGGTGCCGATTGCCCATATTAAAATTATCGGTGGAGTCCTCCTCGGCATGGGAAAAGAGGTGAAGGACGATGGCAGCGAGATCCCTCTTTGGGGATTCCCTGTGCTGCTAACTGATTCCGTCCATGAGGAGCTGCCAAGGGAAAACCCACAGATTCTATTTGATGCTTGGGAGACTATGGAAGAGGCCGAGGTCCAGCGCCGCAACCTGGCCATACAGGTGGACAACTATTACAAGCGTCTTCTTGGAGATAAATAAAGGCGGCCTAGGCCGCCTTGCTTGTTAGTTGATTGTCTGAACGTCAGGGGGGTGTCGCTCCTTCCCGCGCCAGTCTTCGTTATCCATCTTCTCGGCAATGCGCTGGATGGATTCGCTGATGAGTAGGGCGGTATACGCTTCCCCGCCTTGGTCCTTTTCCTCCAAATGCTCCCCGAGAGCGCGAAGAGCTTGCCGGATTGAGTACAGTTCGGAGATTAAGTCAGTGTCCAACATTGATGGCCTCTCTTTTTCATTGTGATCTGGAAATTGGCATCATCTCGGACCTCAAAGTTGACGAACTTGTCGGCAACGCCCGCTTGAATGTTCTCTTCCGATCGATTGTAGCGGACAATGCTCAGGCCGCTGAGGGGAGCCATTTCCTCGGCAATCTCTTCTCGTATTTTGTCGAGAAGAGCCAAAGCGGCTTCCGTGATCCCGATCAATGGTGAATCCATTTCTTCAATGGCTTGGCCGTTTACATACTTAAGCAGGCAAGAAAGTGAGTCTAAGTGGATGCAGCCTGCTTCCCTCGGTTTTAGACTGTAGGTAGCTAATCCGTCTTGCATGAATCCTCCTAAGTTAAACACACAATGACTTAATATATTAACTCATATCAATTTGTCAGATTGTGTGTCAATATATTAACTCATAAGGACGAAACGTATGGTGATGACAAGCAAAGTCAAAGAGTTGATGGATGAAAAAGGGATTTCAATCCGAAAAATGGTCCAGGAAACCGGCCTTTCTTCCGGCACCCTTCATCGAGCCAGGGGGAAGTTGATAGAGAAATGTACCCTCAACACCCTGGAGCGAATTGCGGACGTTCTTGGGGTGAGGGTGAAGGATTTGTTTTCGCAGGAGTAGGGTCGATCTGGGCCCAGCGGTCTTATCCTCGGTTGCCCATTGGTTGTATCGCCGGTTGCCCGCAGCGCGCCCACAAGTTGAGGCAACCACTTTGAATCAAGAGCGTTTTGTCTTGAAGTGGTTGCCCGATTTTAGGCCTTTTTCTTCTGCGGCGGTGTTCAGCGGCTCAGGGCCGCATACAGCGTTTGCCGACTCACGCCGAACTCTGCGGCCAATGCAGCCTTGCTTTCACCCTTGCCCAGGCGTGTCTTGATTTCTTCGACCTGATCCGCTCCCAGCGCCCGCTTCCGGCCCTTGTACTTCCCGGCGGCCTTGGCCTTGGCTATCCCTTCGGCCTGGCGTTCTCGCAGTAAGTTGCGCTCGAACTCGGCAAAGGCTCCCATCATCTGGAGCATGAGCTTCGACATGGAATCATCCTGGCCGGTGAATATCAAGTTCTCACGGTGGAAGTGCACCGACACACCCTTGGCAAGCAGGGAGTCCAGGAGTTCCTGGCAATCGCGCAGATTGCGGCAGAGGCGATCTATGGAGTGAATATGGAGGGTATCACCTTCGCGCACGAACTCCAGGCAGTCACGCAGAGCCGGGCGGTTGGTGTTCTTGGCGCTGGCCTTGTCGGTAAAGGTCTTGTCGAACGTCATCCCGTCGAGTTGGCGGGCCGTGTTCTGTTCCAGGGTGCTCACTCGGATATAGGCGATGTCCTGTCCTGCCATGGTGTCAACCTCCGTTTGGCATCTTGTTAAGATAGAGCCTAGGCTTTGGTTGACAATATGTCAAGAAAAAAGTTTTAATACCCTATCTTGACGCTAAATGCATATGATTCAGTGTGTTAAGATAGGGTATACCCGGGTGTCCATCTGGAACTTCTGTTAAGGATTTCGCCAGTGGACATCAGAATAGAGTGAAGATATAAAAAACGATTAAACAAACAACCACACGAGGAAATCAAGTGAAGTGTCCGATTTGTCAGAGTGATGTTGTTGATCACGGACGTGGAGATCGAGGAGAACGGATTCAATTGGATTGTCCTCGGTGTGGAGAATACGAGATCACTCGTACAGCTGTCACAATGCTGGAAAGCCGGTTGAAGGCCGACAAACTTAATGCGGCAAGACTAAGCCACGCATTGCGAACATCCACCCGAAAAGAATCTGAGTGGCCACTCGTCACAAGTGCTAATCTTGATCAGCTTCTTGCTGCCCCTTTACCGGGAGTGCGGTCCCAAACCAAACTTCTCTTAACATGGGTAGCTAATTCGCTAGGTGAAGATTTCCTCGGCTCAGTCCCCCTCCCCAACCTCAACCATCTGGCAGGATTTGTTGGAGCTGTGGACGGCAGTCGTGTTGGCAATTTGATTGGTCAGGTCAAGAAACAAGGATACTTGGACGGAACCTTGGACTCCTTGAGTTTGACACCAGACGGCTGGGAACAAATATCCTCTGAACATAAACAAGAGCAGACTGAAATGGCCTCACCAAAGAAAGAGGAACCTGACGTTATTAAATGTCACTGCGAGAACTGTGGTGGCGATCGAAACTCGATCATTCGAGGCAAATTCAAAGTCACTGGCTCTGATGACGTTATTTCATGGCAGGACACATACTCCATTGTGCAATGCCAAGGCTGTGAAGGCGTAAGCTTTCGGCACGAATTATGGTTCTCTGAGTGGGATGATTATGATTATGACCCTGTCACGGGTGAAACAATCATGATTCCGGGGATCAAGGTGACAACATGGCCACCGCCAAGCTCACACGACGCACCAGAATGGCTATACTCGTTAAGCGATGATGTGCTGCGTTCGATATTCGAGGAAGTTTATTCATCACTCAACAGTGGCAATCTGATCCTTGCCATGATCGGGACCAGAACACTGCTGGACTGGACCATGGCCCATGCGGTTGGAGACGTTTCGGGAGGCTTTGAAGGCAAAGTAAAGGCCATGATCAAGGCTGGAAAGCTCGGTGCAGACGAAAAAGACACTGTCCTAACCTTGACCGACGTTGGGAGTGCTTCTGCGCACCGTGGTTTCAAACCCAAAATGGAAACGGTAGAAACGGTGTTGTCTGCAATTGAAGCAATGGTTTATCGAGAGTACATTCTGCCCGCTGCCGCTGCTGAAGTGAAGAAGGTCACACCTCCCCGGTTCCCCAAAACGAAATAATGGATGACTCTGAGGTACATCATGACACCAGAAAAGTTGTTAACGGTATTCGGGGTCATAACCGCTATCGCCCTTGCAGCTCTCTCAGTATCTGCCCCCAAACTGCTCGCTGCCATCTTCGATCCAGCTCCCGTGCCAAGCTGGTGCTGGAAAGCCATAACAGGTGTGAGTGGTATCATCTTGATGGTGTCATTAGTGCTTATGGTTGGTCTTTCCTTCTGGCCGTCCAAGACCGAAGAAATCCTCCACAACGTCGCCACTGGCGGACGTGGAGGCAATGCAAAGGTCACTGGTAATAATGCAGTAGCAATCGGTGGCAGAGGCGGAGAAGGCGGTGTTGGTGAAGGGAAAGGAGGTACTGGAGGAAGCGCAGAGGTTGTTGGGGACAATGCTATCGCAGTTGGCGGCGATGGTGGAAATGCTGGGCAGCCAGATGGGCGTGGTGGTCGTAGGGCCATAAGCCCAGCACAACGCATTGGCAGTTCAACTGACATGTGGAAATATGGTTGTGGTGGAAGAGGGGCAAATGCCCCTGAATATGACCGAAGGCTTTCGGTTCTGACAGAAATTCGCAGTGAGTATATGGCGATGTTCCCGGATGACGTCATCTTTATTCAAGCAGGGATCGACCCTGTGCCAACCGATTGGGTCAATGCCCGACTCAGGGAGAAGGGGGAGGGCTGGCGGATTGGTGTCGACATCATAGATGGCGGATACGTCATGCCTTCTTTGGAGGAAAGGTAACTCGATTTCGGTTTAGCCGTCATATTCCAACTTCTGAAGATGGATTGAATTTGAGGCATGCCTGTCGTCGCAACTGGGACATAATTGGGACATTTCATAGTCGAACATGGTTTATTTTTTTATATCTTATGTGTTGCAAATCTACTTATATTTTAACATGTTAAGTGTATTCCTATGTTCTGTTGTCGGGCTTATGGGTGGGTGTCCCTCCCTCTCCGCCAGTTTAAAGAATCACTTCCTATCAAGAAGTGTCATAAGCCCTCAAAATGAGGGCTTTTTTGTTGGTCTTGTGTCAAGGCAGCCAAGGCGAAGGACAAGCAGGCTGCCTGGATATGAGAGTACTCAAATGGCTGGTCGCTCAGACCGTGGATGAAAAGTGGCGTCTCTCCATAGGGTACGGTAAGCTTGTGCGAATCTTGGTTCATGGGGATTCTCCATGGATTGAGGTACAGAGGGCCGGGGCGTTTCGACACCTCCCGCCGATTTCCCCGCGAGGGAGACGTGAGCAGCCTCCGGGGAAAGGCCAAGCCCTTCGGGCGGACGCTTCGCGGTCCGGCCTTGCCCCGACGACTTTGCTTGCGTCGTGACTTCGACAGGCGATGACGAGAGGGATGGCAGAATCGACTCCGGCTCAAGGGATGGCCGAGGGGGGAAGCCGCGCAAAACTCCAAAACTCAAATAGCCTGTGCATCTGTTCCCCTTAAAACCGTCGCTCAGTGGTCCAACAAAGCAAACCCTCTTCAGCCGGTTATATGTTTTCTGGCTTATGGAGCTGGCAGAGTCTGGCGTTCAACCCTCTGAATGTCATTTGCGTTCAACGGAGCGAGCATGCCCGGAGTCGTCATCATGATTCGTTTGACGTCTTTCACTGTGAGGCCAAGGTTGCCCGGGGTGCTGAGCAGCAGGTTCCGCATGGATGGGGTGACCCCCTGGTCCGAAGACACCGCATTGTCATCCATCATGGCCGAGTTAGCTGTTTCCGTTTGGGCAAGTTCATTGCTTTTGTCCGCCTCCAGGGCGAAGGCGCAACTGTCTGAAGTCACTCAATATGATATGAAAAAAAGACGGTAATCCATAGTGTCTGTCCAAAGGGACTGAACTTTATTTGAGCGGATAGGGTGGAAAAGCACGGGAAGCTCGGTTCTTACAGGGTGGGCAGGCGGATTAGAGGCTGGATAACACGATGTACATGCCGGATCCGAAGACCAGAATCAGGACTCCTTTTTGATATGCTTTTTGTGAGAGAAACCGCGAAAGGAAAAGGCCCAGCGTTCCCCCGAGAAGCGCTCCGGGGCATCCCAACAGATAGCCGGCGAGGGTCTGGGCGTTATGCATGCCCGACATGAGCTGACCGGCGAAGATCATGGCGCCGGTCATGATGAAGCAGGCCCCGAGCAGCCCCTTGGCCTCTTCCTGAGCCCAGCCCGCCTTGGACACATAAAGCGCCAGAGGCGGTCCGTTGAACCCGAAGATCGCGCCGAGGGCCGTGGAGGCAAACCCGGCTCCCACGCCCCAGCCCGGCCCCAGGTCGCGGGGGGCGTGGGGCTTCATCATGAGGCTGTAGACGGCGTAGGCGGCAATGAAAACACCCATGCTCAATTTGAGAGCACCGTTGCCCGCCACCGTATGCAACAGGATGCCGATCACGGTGCCCGCCACGCCGCCGACAAGCAGGTATACCATCCGCTGCCAATGCATGTAGTGGCGGTATTTCCAGCCCATTTGCAGGTTCACGGTCAGAACAATCAGTGTGGATGCCGGAATGGCCGTCTCGAGTGGTACGGAATTTGCCATGAGGGGTATCGCCACCAGGGCCGCGCCAAAGCCGGTGAGGTTGTTCACGAGGCCGCCCAGAAACCATGCGAGGAAGAAATAGAGGGAGTCGTGCATGGACGCGGCTAAGCAATAACTTTGCCAAAGTCCATATGGGAAAATTGCCCGCTTGCCCCTGTGTACGGTTTGTGCGAGGTTGGCCCCAATTGTTGAAGAACGTTAGCGTGTCTATGCGACGTTTTGTAACGTCCCTTTAGAAATCAGGGTTGTTATGATTGAAAAATATTGGTCTCAGATCATCGAGACATTTGACGAGGCTGTTTCCATCAGCGATCCTGACGGCATCATCCTGTATTCGAACAAACGGCATGAGGAGTTGACCGGCATCCCCGGCAACGAACTCATGGGCAAGTCCGTGCATGAGCTTGTCCGGCGGGGGCTGTTCGACGTTGTCCTGAATCCGGGCATCCTCCGCAGCAAACAACCTGAGACCCAGGTGCAGGAGCTGGGGAGCGGCCAGAAACTGGTCCTGGACGGGCATCCCGTCTTTGACGAGGATGGCAATGTCGCTCTGGTGATCACCTATCTCCGCGATGTCACCAAGCTCTCGGAGCTGCGCGAGCAACTGGCTTCCCAACAGGAACTGCTCAAGGCCTACCAGAAGATGCAGAGCCTGGACCTGACCGTGGACCAGATGCCGACCATGGTCCAGAGCAAGACCATGAAGCAGCTCTTCGGCCAGTTGAGCATTATCGCGGAAACCGATGCAACGGTGCTGCTTCTGGGCGAGACCGGGGTGGGCAAGGATGTGTTCGCGCGGCGGCTGCACAAGCTCAGTCCCCATGCAGACAGGCCGTTCATCAAGGCCGATTGCGGAAGCATGCCCAAGAATCTCATTGAAACCGAGCTGTTCGGTTATGCCCCCGGCACCTTTTCCGGTGGCAACAAGGGCGGCAAGATGGGCCTCATCGAAGCCGCCTCGGGTGGGACGCTGTTTCTGGATGAAATTGGCGAGCTGCCTCTGCTCATGCAGACCAAGCTGCTGCGCCTGTTGCAGGACCGTGAGATCGTCCGGGTAGGAGCCACGGCCCCCCAGAAGGTGAACGTGCGCATCGTGGCCGCCACCAACAAGAAGCTGGAAAAGGAGGTCGAGGCGGGCCGGTTCCGCAGCGATCTCTACTACCGGCTCAAGGTCGCGGTGATCGACATTCCGCCGCTCAGGAAACGCAAGGCGGACATCCTGTCACTGGTCAGGGTCTTCCTGAAATTTTTCTGCCAGAAGTACCGGCGCGACGTGACCTTTTCCCAGGCGGCCGAAAACGCCCTGCTCAAGCATTCCTGGCCCGGCAATGTCCGTGAGCTGGAGAATCTTGTGCTCGGGTGCGTGGTCACCTCAAAGAAAAACGTGATCGAGGTGACGGACCTGCCCTTTACCCCTTCGGCCGAGATTCGCGTGGCGGGCGGAGACGGGCTCGGAGGCCTGGATGTCTCCGGAAAGTCCATGAAGGAGATTCTGGCGGAGGTGGAGAAAGCCGTTATCCAGACCGGCATGAAACGCGTGGGCAACATCGCCAAGCTGGCTGATGAACTGAATCTGGACCGGACCACGGTCTTTCGCAAGCTCAAGAAATACGAAGCCGAATAATTTCGGCAAGAACCTTGGAAACCGACGTGCCCCCGGTCTGTCCAATGACCGGGGGCATGTCTATTAGGGGAGGAGGCTGGTCGTCTGCGGTCGCAGCCGACCGGTTATTGTGCTTTCTTGAATCGTTCGATGGCTTCCCGCTCGATGACGCGCAGCCTTTCCATGACGCCCTCTTCGAGGGCCTTGCCCGCGTAGGGGAACTCCATGCCGAGGTATTCGTATTTGGGCTGGCCCATGCGGTGATAGGGCAACAGCTCATAGGTGATGTTGGGCCGTACCGGAATGAAGTCCACGATACTGCGGATTTCCACTTCGGTGTCGTTGAACCCGGGGATGACCGGGGTGCGGATCAGGATGGGCAGGTTGGGAAATTCGTCGATCACGCACCGGATGTTCTCGAGGATGCGTTTGTTGCTGACCCCGGTGCCCTTCTTGTGTTTCTCGTCATCGATGGCCTTGATGTCCATGATCAGCTCGTCAAGGTTCTCGCAGGCCGCCTTGAGATCGTCATAGTGCGCATAGGCGCAGGTCTCCATGGCCGTTTTGATGCGGTGCCTCTTGGCTTCCTTGAGCAGGGCCACGGAAAATCCCGGCTGGGACATGGCTTCGCCGCCGCTCAGGGTCATGCCGCCGCCGGACCTGGCGTAAAAGGCGGCTTCCTTTTCCACCTCGCGGATGACTTCCTTCACGGTTCTCAACTTGCCATAGACGTTCAGCGCGTTGGCCGCACAGTGTTCGGCGCAGGTGTGGCACTGGATGCATTTTGCCGGGTCCATGGCAATGAGCTTGTCCTCGGAGGGGGTAATTGCCCCCTGGGGACAGTTGTCGATGCAGCGGGTACATTTCTCGGTGGTCAGGCATTTCATCGGGTTGAAGGCCAGCTGCGGTTTCATAAGCTGCGATTCGGGATTGCTGCACCATGCGCAACGGAGGGGACATCCCTTCAGGAAGACGATGGTGCGAATGCCGGAGCCGTCGTGGACTGAAAAATTTTGGATATTGAAAACGATGCCTTCGTTGGCGCTCATTGCTTGGGTCCTTTGAGGGTGTGGCTGGTCTTTCCGTAGAAAAAGCGGGGGACGGGCAAGGGCCGTCCCCCGCTTTGGTTTCACAAACTACATCTGTTCGTGTTCGGTACGGTTGATGATGTCATTCTGCAGGTCGCGGGACAGGTCGCAGAAGTATGCGGAGTATCCGGCGATGCGAACGAGCAGGCTGCGGTACTTGTCGGGATCCTTCTGTGCCGCCACCAAGGTCTGCTTGTTGATGATGTTGAACTGCAGGTGCCACAGGTGCAGGTCGCACCAGGTGCGGATCATGTCCACCAGCTTCTGGGTGCCGGCCTCGCCCTCGACGACCTTCGGGGAGAGCTTGACGTTCAGCAGGCGGGAAGCACGGTTCTTCATGCCACGGTTCTTGGAGTGGTAGTTGGACATCAGGACGGCGGTCGGCCCCATGTGGTCGGCGCCGTGGGAAGCGGAGGAACCGTCGGAAAGGGCGGTCCAGGCTGCGCGGCCGTTGGGCAGGGCGGACACCACCTTGCCGAAGGGTACGTGGGAAGTGATGGGCACGTAACGGACATCCAGGTTCACGCCGCGTTCTTCGGAGTACTTCTGGGCGTAGCGCTGGCAGACGGCGTCGATTTCCTTGGCGATGGCGTCGGCGTACGGGTCGTTGTTGCCGTAGCTGGGTGCCGAACGCAGGATGGCGCGGACATCCTCGTAGCCTTCGAAGTTGGCGGAGATGGCCTTGAGCACTTCATCCATGGTCAGCTTCTTGTCTTCGAAGACGATCTTCTTGATGGCGGACAGACAATCGACCACGGTGCCGTAGCCCAGGAATTCGAAGTAGGAGTATTCCAGGCCGCCGGGGATGTGCTGATTCTGCAGGTCCAGGCCTTCCTTCATGCACAGGTCGTGCAGGACGGAAGCCAGCGGGGTGGCGAAGTGCTCGGGACGCAGGCAGTCGACGATGTACTGCTGGCGGAAGGCCTTCACGAGCAGATTGTTGTGCTGCTTGATGTAGGCGTCGTAGAACTCGTCCCAGGTCTGCATCTTGGTCACGTCGCCGGTCTCGAGGCCGACGACCTGATCGCCGTACTTGAGCATGCGGCCGTTATGCATGGTCATTTCCATGGCCGTGGCGAAGTTGATGTAGACGCAACCGGAGGTGTAGGTCTCGATGTTGGGCATGCGGGCTTCGGTGCAGCCGGACACGGAGTAATCCATGGCCTGGTCGTAGGGAGCTCCCTTGGCGGTGTACAGCGGGACAACCTCTTCATCGTTGATCAGCTTCGGGAAGCCGGAGCCGTCCTTGATGGTCTCAGCGATTTCGGCCAGGAACCGTTCCGGGGAACAGGAGTGGATGCGGGCGGCCAGGTCGGGGTAGTTCAGCGGAAACTCGCGCTTGGACTCGAGGAACAGGTAGGACAGCTCGTTGGTGGCGTCCTCGCCCTGCGGGGTCTGGCCGCCGATGGTGACGGCTTCCCAGTGGGCATAACCTTCGTTGAATTCGTTGCCGGTGGGGTTGATGTACAGGTCGATGAACTGGGCCATCTCCACCCACATCATTTCGAGCAGTTCCTTGGCTTGGGCCGAGGTCAGGATGCCTGCCTCGATGTCCTGTTCGTAGTAGGGGAACAGGTACTGGTCCATGCGGCCGTTGGAGATGATGGCCGAAGCCTTCTGTTCGATGCGGGAGAACATCTGCACGAACCACTGGGACTGGATGGCGTCGCGGAAGTCCTTGGCGGGCTCGGCGGGCATGCGCTCGCAGCGGTCGGCCATGGCCAGCAGTTCGGCCTTGCGGATATTGTCGGTTTCATTGGCGGCCATTTCGCGGGCCAGTTCGGCGTGGCGATGGGCCCACAGCATGATGGCGTCGCAGATGATGACCATGGCCTCGTAGAAGGGACGCTTTTCCCACATCAGGACCGGGCTCATGGCGTCGAGTTCGGCCATGCGTTCCTCGGCCTCGCGCTTGATGTCCTTGAAGCCGCGCTTGAGGACCTTGTCGTAGTCGTGGACCCACTGCAGGGCGGAACGGTAGGAAGAGGTCTCGGAGACGACGAACTTGGACTTCAGGCCCATATCGTCATCATAGGTCACGCCGCGCAGGTCGTCGGGCATGGCGCCGTTCAGGTGCTCGTGATAGGTCTTGCCCTTCCAGTAGGGAGCGATCTCGTTGACGACGATGTCGACTTCTTCCTTGGTGATCTTGAACGGGCTCTTCTCGCGCTTGTCCAGCTCGCCGAGGATGGAGTAGAAGTCGCCGTCGATTTCCGGATACAGGATGCCGTAACGACCGAGCTTGCCTGCGCGACCGGCGATCAGGGAACCGGGGGTGATGTACACGGTCATCTTCTGGGCGCAGTTCTGCAATGCCTTGGCCCAGCGAAGCACCAGGGGCTGGCCCTCGGTGGCTTTCATGGATTCGGTGAAGTAGCGGGCGCGCTCAATGTCGATGAACGGGGTGGTCATATGGAAGGAATCGAGAATCGCGTAAATGCGTTCACGGCCGGCACGAGTGTCGACGCTGTTCGCAATTCGTGCCTCCTGAGGGGACAAGCAGCAATCAAAATTGGTCATTTCAGTTCTCCTAAATGGACGTTTCTTATATTTACTAGCTAACAGTGGTGGTGGAGCCACGCGCTCACAGCGCACTTGCTCATAAGCACCGATCGTGCCAATCTCATAACATACTGTAATCATTCGTATAGAAGTGAATAGGCATTTTTGCCTGCGTTTTTTGAATTTTACGGCGTTGTTGCAGTTCGACAACCACTTCATTTTTTTATAAGTAATTCTAGCTAGATGCGATAGTTGTTGCATCGACGCACAGCAGGCCTTGTTGCAATGGCGCACAATCCCCTCGGTCCGCCCCCCCCCAAAGGGATACTTCCCGTTCGAGCTGATAAAAGAGTATGGCATCGACGATCTGAGTTGAGCGGCCATCTCATTGCATGCCGCTTGCCTGAAGTCGGTTTGCTGGCGGAACCGTGGCACTGCCCTTGCAGTCCGGCGGAACCAATCGAACGCACACCAACAAAAGGAGAATACCCGTGCAGATTATCGATTTTCGCTTTCGGCCGAACACCCAGGCCACCATTGACGGCTTTACCAACAGCACCATGTTCAAGGGCATGTTCGCCAAGATAGATTTGACCCACCTCGTGGCCCAGGAGGTTCCTGAGGTTGTCGAAATGATCAAGGAACACAATGTGGTAAAGGCCGTTATCACGGGCCGGGATTGCTCCATGACCTATGATGCGGCAGCGAATAACGGTGGCGTCATATCCTTCGTTAAGGCTTTTCCCGACATATTCCTTGGATTCATGGGCGTCGATCCTCACAAGGGCATGGATGGAGTTTACGAGCTGACCCGTCAAATCCAGGAAGAAGGAATGCACGGTGCGGCCATCGATCCCTATCTGGCGAAGATATTTGTCAATGATGCCAAGTATTATCCGATATACGCCAAGTGCTGTGAGCTGAATATCCCCATTGTCGTGTCCACCGGCCCCGGAACCCTGGTTCCCGGCGCGGTCATGGAACATGCTGCTCCCCGGTACATCGACTATGTCGCCCGCGATTTTCCCGAATTGAAGATCATCATCAGCCATGGCGGATACCCATGGGTTGAAGAGGCGATCATGGTTACGGAACGCAATAAGAACGTATACATGGAGTTATCCGAATATGAGCGTCATCCCGGTGGCGAATCCTATGTCAACGCTGCGGCCAATCTGATAGGCGACAAGCTGCTTTTCGCCAGCGCCCATCCCGGAGCCGATTTCCGCGATGCCATCGCCATGTACAAGGGGTTTGGGCTGCCTGAAGATGTCCTTGAAGCAATCATGTTCAAAAATGCCCGGGAGGTCCTCGGATTATAGAATTCCGAAGACCAGCCGCATTGCCCAAAGGGACGTGAAAACGTCCCTTTTTTTGTGGCCGCAGCCTATGTGGCGAAGCGGCGATGTACATCCGTCTATATGTGAAAAATCTCCCACTGTGAGGTTGATTTGCCTCCCCCCTTCTAGTCTGTTAAGCCAAAATTCGCATTGGTTGTTGCCACGGCGCAACCGTTGCCGTGGTGCAACAATTGTATCTTTATACAATTAAAACAAAATAATAGCCTGACCATACGGGGGCAGGAAAACTGTCTGTTGCATTGCGGAAACACAAGAGCTTTTTTTCCTTGTCTCGATTGCCCCAAACTTCACAATAGACCGATCGGCCCAATGTGAAACACCAAAAAATTAAAAATCTCATCACTGAAAACTATCAATTTCTCTAGGTCTATGGATTTTAGGATGTTGTGCACATAAAGTGTTTAGTTATCCCTACTATATAACGCAAAAAGTTGTTCAATTGGCTGCGTATTGTTCTCGTTTTCACAAGAGAGGCACCCTCCTTGCAAAATTAAGAACAAATCGTGCGGTCGAGGAACCTGCCGAACCGAAGTCCCTTTCGCATTCAGGTGTGGAGCCCATTCAAAGAAGGGGTGACAGTCAGAGCAGTGAACCGGTCGCCGACAAGAGTTTAATACAGTCCCGTGGGTTGCCGTTTTATGATGTCTTCGGAAACTAAGGGTAAAATTGATAACCGATGGACTGACCTGGTGATTTGTGATGCCTTTGCATCGCGGTAAAGAGCCTCTTGCCGGAAGGCTTACTTCTAAACCTGTCAATCTGGAGCCTCTAATGAGAAAAACATTGATCCTGATTATGACCGCAGCGTTGTTGGTAGCTTCTTCGTTCGCTTTTGCGGAAGATTACAAGGGAACTATGATAATGGCTGCCACAGCCAATCCCACCGGCAGCCTTCATGCCGTCGCATTGGAAAAGTTCAAGGAAATAGTTGAAAAGGATTCCAACGGTAAGGTCCGGGTAAACCTGTTCCTGGGCGGCTCCATGGGGTCTGAACAAGCCAACGTCAAACAGCTTCGGGATGCCGAGCTGCACGTTGCGGTGCTGGCCGCAGGCAACCTGACGCCTTTTGCCCCGGCTGCGACCATTACCATTCTTCCCTACCTTTTCCCCAAGATCGAAAACGCCTACACGCTTCTGGGCAATGAACAGTTCGTCTCCGAACTCGGCGACGCCGTGGCCACTCAGAGCCAGACCCGCCCCCTGGGCTGGTTGATCGGCGGTTACCGCGTGCTGACCAACTCCAAGCACAGCATCACCAAGATCGATGACCTGCAGGGCCTCAAGATTCGCGTGCCCAAGGTCCGCATCCAGCTCGATTCCTTCCGGTCCTGGGGCGTTGAACCGCATCCCCTGGCCTGGTCCGAAACCTTCAATGCCCTGCAGCAGGGCGTGGCCGATGGCCAGGAAAACCCGCACTCCATCAACCAGGACCAGAAGTTCTGGGAAGTGCAGAAGTACATCACCGATCTGCATTACATGCTCTGGGTCGGCCCCCTGCTCGTGTCCGAGCGGTGGTTCAGATGCCTCCCCGAGAACACCAAGGCCCTGGTCAAGAAGGCCGCCACCGAAGCCTGCCAGTATGAGTGGGAGTGGGTCGCCAAGCAGAACAAGACCGCTCTGGACAACTGCCTGAAGCACGGCATGGTCCTCGAGGAACTCACCGATGAGGACGTCTGGATGAGCAAGGCCCGTGCCTTGTGGCCGGATTACTATGAAGCCGTGGGCGGAAAGGACAAGATCGACAACGCTCTGAAAATCATGGGCCAGAACTAGAAATGAAAGCAATCGGGCGGGCTGCGGCCCGCCCATAATCTCCCGCGACGGTAATCCTAGTATGTCTACAATTAAGAAATTCTTTGCAAACTTCGAGGAAGGCGCCTGCATGATTCTGATTGCGACCATGGTGTTCGCTCTCACGCTGCAAGTGTTCATGCGCTTCGTCTTCAGCTCGTCCCTGGCCTGGACCGAGGAGCTGTCCCGCTACAGCTTCATCTGGTCCGTATACATGGGTGGCGTGCTGGCCGTGAAGCATTCGCAGCATGTGCGCATCACGGCCCAGCTCCTGGTTCTGCCGCCTAAATGCAGGGTCGCCGTGCTCATGTTCACGGATACGCTCTGGATCATTGCCAACTTCTTCATCGCCTACCAGTCTGTCGAGGTGCTGAAGTGCGCCTTTGAATTCCCCGAGATCTCACCGACCCTGGGCATCGTCAAAGGCTATGTCGAGGCCATGCTCCCGGCCAGCTTCCTGCTGATGAACCTGAGGCTGATCATGAAATACTGGCATCTCATCAGGAATCATGAACTGATGGGCCTTGCCCAAATCGGCGGAGGGGAAGCATAGTGTCCACCCTCGCCATAACCATCGTGACCCTGATCGTCTGTTTCTTCATCGGCATGCCCATTTTCATGTCGTTGATCATTTCAGCCGCCATCGCCATTGGAACCTGCGGCTATCTTCCGCTGTCCATCATCCACAACTCGCTGTTCGACGGAGTGAACCTGTTCCCGCTGCTGGCCATTCCCTGCTTCGTCATAGCCGGTACGCTCATGGAGCACGGCAACATCACCAAGCAGATCATCGACGTGGTCAAGCAACTCGTGGGACGCCTGCCCGGCGGCCTCGGCATCACCACCATCATGGCCTGCACCTTCTTTGCCGCCATCTCGGGCTCGGGACCGGGAACCGTGGCCGCCATCGGTACCCTGATGATCCCGTCCATGGTGCGCAGCGGATACACTTCGTCCTATGCAGCGGCCTCGGCGTCATCGGGCGGTACCATCGGTATACTGCTGCCTCCCAGCAACCCGATGATCATCTTCGCCATTTTGGCCAATGTGTCCGTGACCGCCATGTTCACCGCGGGTATCGTTCCCGGTCTGATGGTGGCAGTGTTCATGACCACCATGGCCATGGTCAAGGCGAAGATGGAGGGCGTCAAGACCGATACCGAGCAGCCGCCGTTCAACCTGAAAGTCTTCTTGAAGAGCCTTTCCAAAGGCGGTTTTGCCCTGGCCACTCCGTTCATCATCTTGGGGGCCATCTATTCGGGCATGGCCACGCCTGTCGAGGCCTCGGTCATCGCCATTGTCTGGGCGCTGTTCGTGGGTATCGTCATCAACAAGGCCCTGAGATGGAAGCACATCAAGTTGTCCCTGCTGGAAGGGGCCATGCTTTGCGGTACGGTCCTGTTCATCGTGGGCGCATCCACGCTCTTCGGGAAGATCCTGACCTACGAGCAGGCGCCGCTGCGCCTGGCCAACATGGTCCTCGGGGTTTCCAAGGATCCGGCGATCGTCCTGCTGATGATCGTGGCCATCCTGTACTTCCTGGGCATGTTCATGGAGACCCTGTCCACCATGATCATCCTGGCCCCGGTACTGTTGCCCATGGTCACCGGCCTTGGCATCGACCCGATCCACTTCGGCGTGATCATGGTCATCACCAACGAGGTCGCCATGCTTACGCCGCCATTGGGCGTGAACCTCTTCGTGGCCTCGCGCATCGCGAACCTGTCGGTGGAACGGATCTCGATAGCGGTGCTGCCGTACCTGCTCGTCCTGACCATCAGCATCATCATCGTCGTCTATTGCCCCTTCCTCAGCACGTGGCTGCCAGCAGCCATCGGCGCGGGGCAATAACGCTCAACCTTCAATAACCACAACCGGCTCCGTCAGATTCTGGCGGAGCCGGTCTTGCGAGGTGGACCGTGAAATATCTTTCCCTGCATACCGGGGCGAAAATGCCCGCCCTCGGCCTCGGCACATGGCGCGCGGACAAGGGAGAAGTGGGCAGGGCCGTGACCGAAGCCCTGAACCTCGGCTATCGTCACGTGGACTGTGCCCAGGTGTACGGCAACGAGGCCGAAGTGGGCGAGGCCCTGAAGGCCACATCCGTTGCACGCGAGGAGCTGTGGATCACCTCCAAGCTATGGAACAATGCCCAGCGCCCCGAGGATGTCCGTCCCGCCTTGGAACAGTCCCTGAAGGCGCTCGGTCTGGATTATCTCGACCTCTACCTGATCCATTGGCCCGTGCAGCTGGCGCATACGGTCATGTATCCGCAGTCCAGGCAGGACTTCATCGCCTGGACCACGGAACACGCATTGGAAACCTGGAACGCATTGGAAGCTTGCGTCCGGTCCGGGCTGGTGCGGCACATCGGCACATCGAATTTCAGCACGAAAAAGATCCAGGTCCTGCTCGACAACGGGTCCATCCGGCCCGCCGTCAGTCAGGTGGAGATGCATCCCTATCTCCAGCAGGACGGGATGCGCGCCTTCTGCCGGGCAAACGGCCTGGCCGTCACCGGTTTCGCCCCGCTTGGTTCCAAACACCGTCCGGCACACCAACACAGGGAGGGAGAGCCGAGCCTGCTCGATCATCCGGAAATTGTCGCCATGTCGGAGAGGCTTGGTACCACTCCTGCTTCGATACTGCTCGGGTGGGCCGTCACCAGGGGGACATCCGTCATCCCCAAGTCGACCAATCCGGATCGGCTCCGGCAGAACCTTGCGGCCGCCGACCTTGAACTGGGCGAAGCCGACATGGCCCTCATTTCGGCCATGGATATGGGCTACCGCTTTCTCGATGGATCGCACTGGATGCTGGAGGGCTCCCCCTACACCCTCGAGAATATCTGGGACGGGGAATAACCGTTTATTCCGAGCCTGCCCCGTGGAGGAAAATGGCTCTAGGGCAGCCAACGGTTGCAAAAAAAATCAGTCGGACTTCGGGCGATGCCCAAGGAGTGTTCAAATGGGAAACACCGCTAGCCAAGCGTTGAGCGTGATGCCGGTGGAACGGAAGGATGGGACCTACGCCCTGCGGCTGTGTCTTCACCAGGGCTTGCTGGACCGGGACATGCTGCAACGGGTGCAGGAGGTCATGGATGCCTTCCAGCTGAACGATCTGCGGGCCACCACCGGACAGAGGCTTAACCTGGAAGGGGTCCCGGCCGACAGGCTCGATGCCGTGATTGAAATGCTGGGCACGCGGGTCGCCAAGTGTCCCCCGTCCATCTCCGTCTGCAGCGGCGGGGCGCAGTGCAAGTTAGGACAGCAGGAGACGCGCGCCATGGCGAATCGGCTGCTGGTCGTGCTGCAATGCCATGCGCCGTATCCGTTCAAGGTCAAGAGCGGGATTTCAGGCTGTGCCGAGGGGTGCGGATTGAGTTTTATCCGTGACCTCGGCCTAGTGGGCGGTGCGCAGGGATGGATGGTGCTCTATGGCGGTTCCGCCCGGCACCGCGCAGCACCCGGGCTCGCTCTGGCAAAGGGGCTTGGCGCGGACGAAGCCTTGGAACTGGTCGCAAGAGGGCTGGAATTTTACAAGGAACACGGCGGGAAAAAGGAACGGCTCGGCATCATGGTCAGCCGCCTCGGCAGTGACGCTGTCCTGGCCGCATTGGCCTAGGCGCACGCCGATGGCATGAGCATTTAACTTAGCTGAGTAAAAGGGGTTTTTACGTTCGCGCGGACCCTCGAGCTGAATGTCCCGGTCGGCATGAGATGTGGTGGGTCTGTTGCGCTGGTGCAACTGTTGCCTGCGTGCAACAACAGTGTTTTTCGATAATGGTATTAGCTGATTGAAAGTTGTATTGCCCGAAATACGTCTGTGATGTTGTCGTAGTGCAACAAAAGTGGCTATCAGTAAAGCGTATTTAAACAGTATGCACTGTTTCGGTGCCACTCAGCCTTGTTCTTATCGATTTGAAACAGGTTTCTTTTTCTGATCATTACCGGTGGATGGAACAAAATTAATATTATAATATATCAATATATTAAAAGGCATGTCATTTGCAACGTATTTATTGCCTGCAAATTTGATTCAGTAGTACCGAACTGATCAATCAAGCACTTTCATTGCTTTGCATCCCTCGGGATGCGATCAAGGCTATTCCCGTAACAGGAATGCAATGTGGGCAAACCGCTTTACGGCAATTTTGTGCGTCATGCACAAAAAGCGAAGAGTGGTGACGACAGAGGCACAGTGATTCGGACTCATTCGAAGTGATTCCCCGTTGGCGGTGGTTGAGAGAGTTGATCCGAACATGGGCCTGAGCCTTGAGGGCATCGGATGCAACGCTCTTTGGGGGCGGCGGATACGCGTTCATGAATCTTCTAACTCAACACTTTGGATGTTCCCATGACGATGAGTGCCAAAAACAAAATCGTTCTCAGTGTCTTCCTGTTCTTCGCGATCATTATTTCGGTCCTGTCGATTTTCTCCTACCGAAATTTCAGGGAGTCCTCCTATACCAATCAGCTGAACCAGCTGAGTACGGCTTCGCAGGCCATCGCCAAGGCCGTGGCAGAGAAAACCAATACCTATTTCAGCGAATTGGAACTCATAGCCAAGCTCTATCCCGACACGCCGTCGGGAGATGGACAGACCAATTTGAACTACCGGATAAATCTGCTTGGACAACTGGCCAAGCAGGCCGGGGTTACGGACACCTACTATTGTCTGCGTGACGGTTCCACGTACTCCATCGGGGCCAAGGGACTGGTGCCGAACTTCAATGAGAAGGCCAAGCAGCGGGAATGGTACATCCGCATCTTCGGCGGTGAAAAACGCATCATCACAACGCCGTACGTGTCCTCCATCGGGCAGACCGTCATGGCAGTCTCCGTCCCGCTGTTCAACCATGACCAGACCGAGGGGGTGCTGTGCCTCAACCTGCCCCTGACCACCATCACCGAGGTGACCCAGAACACCCTGAACATGAAGGACGTGTTCCTGTCCCGGGCGGACGGCTATATCATGGCCAGCCCCGACAAGGAGCAGATCGGAAAGAGCCTCTGGCAAGAGGTGCCCGCCCTCGAGAAATACAAGGATGCGACGCCTGCGGACAGAATTCTGTTCCAGATGAACGGCGAGGCGTTTGAGGGGCGTGTGTTCAACATCGACGCCTTGGGATGGAAGGTCTGGACATACAAGAAACAGCAGGCCATCGCCGCCGACTCGATCGACAACCTGATCTTCAACATCATCGTGGCAGTGATCGCTCTCGTCCTGTCCGTTCTGATGGTTCTTTTCCTGGTTAAAAAACTCATATTCAATCCTCTGGAGGCCGTGGAAATCGGCCTGGCCCGCATTGAACAGGGGGACCTCACCTACCGGGTCGAAGGGTATGCCCGCAAGGACGAGATCGGGCGGTTGATCCAATCCCTGGATAACATGGGCCAGAAACTCTTGTCCGTGGTGAGCAAGGTGCGCTTGGCCGTCGGCTCCGTTGGCGGTGGTTCACAGGAGTTGTCCTCGACCTCCGAATCCCTGGCCCAGGGAGCCACCGAACAGGCGGCCAGCATAGAAGAGGTGGCGGCCTCCATGGAACAGATGGTTGCCAACATCAGCCATAATGCGGAAAACGCCCTCAAAACAGAACACATCTCCCTCAACACTGCGGAAGAGGCTGAAAAGGGCGGCCAGGCCGTGACCGAAACCATCTCGGCCATGCGCGAGATCGCGGACAAGATATCCATTGTCGAGGAAATCGCGCGGCAGACGAACCTGCTCGCACTGAATGCGGCCATCGAAGCGGCCCGTGCAGGAGAACATGGCAAGGGCTTTGCCGTGGTGGCGGCCGAGGTCCGCAAGCTGGCCGAACGTTCGGGTACGGCTGCGGCCGAGATCCGGGAACTGTCGGCCAGCAGTGTTGCCGTGGCCGAGGCTGCCGGACAGATGCTGAACAAGATGGTGCCGGATATCCAGCGTACCGCCGCCCTGATTCAGGAGATATCCTCTGCCAGCGCCGAGCAGAGCGCGGGTGCGGATACCGTCAATAGTGCCATCCAGCAGTTGGACCGGGTTATCCAGCAATCCGCCGCCTCGTCGGAGGAGGTGTCGTCCACCTCGGAAGAGCTAAACGCCCAGGCGGCCCACCTCAGCGATACTGTGGCCTTTTTCAAGATAGACGACGATAGTGGTGCCAGAACCATCTCCACCGTGGCCAGAAGCTTCGTCGCGCCCCCCAGGCTTCCCGGATCGTCGGCGGTGGGCATGAATAACGACGATTACGATCGGTTCTAGCGTGACCTTGGAATTGCGGTAAGGGCATGGAGGGGAGGCCTCCATGCCCTTGTTGCGAGCCGACAAACCGACCGGACGCCGTGGCTGTTCCCGTGTCGTTGTCACACCGTGTATTGCAAAATGCCGGGCGTTTGGCGAAGGCCCGTTTTCAATGACGCTGGCCCCGGGCCAATCGCTTGCGTTGGGCAATACCCGTCACAACCTTGATCTGACTCCGGCCTTCACATGGAATAATTCATTTTTATCTGTATCCTCGTCGTGATAGGAGCGCTGCTCCGGCGCTTCCCGGTGTTCCCAAAGCAAACGGACCATGTCCTCAACATGTTTGCGCTTCACATCGTCCTGCCTGCGGTGATCCTGCTCAAGGCGCCACAGATCGCCTTTTCCAGGGAGATGGCCGTGCCCGCCGTCATTCCCTGGGTAATGCTGTTTTTTCCCGCGGCCCTGGTGCTCAGGCTGGGACGGCTGTTCAAGTGGACCTGGGCGGCAACCGGGGGCCGGCTGCTGATCGTGCCCATGGGCATGGCCTTCTGGGGGGGGGGACAAGGTCCTGCCGCCGCTTATCGTCCATGACCAGATCGGCACGTTGCTGATCTTCACCCTCTACGATTCGGCGATGTTGTCCGTATACGGGAGCAACACCCGGATCAACATTCCCCTGATCATTCCGCCGGGCCATTCTTTTCCCTCCCACCATTGCGCTCGTTGTCGGTCTGGCGTTTCGTTCGTGTCCGTACCCCGCGCCGGCCGTGAAGGGGATGCAAGGAGGGGCGGGCAAGCTGGCTGCAGCTCCGCTTGCGGCTCTCGCCCTGTGCCGGTTGTGCGGCCTGCATGACCTGGCCGTGGACGTGTCCATCCTTGAAGCGGGCATGTCGCCGATGGTGACGGCCGGAGCCTTGGCCATGGCCGTCTCGTTCGTCACGCTGTCGTACTTGTAGCGTCGTCTAGGGATTATTTTTGACCGGGCCAAGCAAATCCACGATCTTGTCCGCATCGACGCTCTCGAATTTCTGATTGAATTCTTCCCGTTCCCGGCAGAACAGCCTTTCGCTTTTGACCGGACGATAGAGAACCATCTCCTGATCGTCCTGGGCGTTGGTCGCGTTGGTTACGGTGCCCAGTGCGAAATAGAGATTGCCGTTCTTCCTGTTCCTGAAAAGAGCCATATCAAACCTCCGGTTATTGCTGACGATTTGACGGGAGAGCGCCTTGAATTGCTACTCTCCGTGCTTCGTTTCCATGGATGTAATCCGTTGTCCGGGAATGTCCAGCAAGAGTGGGGCGACAGGGAGCTTTCGTCGCCTCGCAAGGGCAGGAGATGGTCGCCACCAGGGAGTCCGGTTAATCCCCGGCCCGTTTCAACGTGTCCCCAGTGGAAGGGGGGTGTTGATTTGTTGTGCGCCGGTCAATTCTACAATAATTTATGTGTATTGGCGGGGAGAGTGGCTTTGCCGTAGGCCTGGGCGCAATATACTGTGGGAGAATATTCAATGAAAAGGGGATGTGTTTTTTGGCGGGATATTTCTTTCAAAATTCAAGGCATGATCCGGAACAACAACGGCTCGCCCCGATCGGGACAAGCCGTTCGTTCACTTCCGTCGGTTTGGGCGGGAAGCGCTTATTTTTGTGTATACACAAATAAAACGGTCGGTTGCGCGCCGTACTCGTCGTCGGCCTGGAGGCCCAGGTCGAGCAGCAGGGACATGGCGGACTTGGCCTCGTCCTCGGAGGGCAGTTCATAGTGCATGGGATGGCGGTTGCTCCGGGCATCGCGGTCCGAACCTTTTTCCTCGATGCCGACGAACCATGCGCCAAGTCCGCCGCCATGATGGTTGATGTGGCGGACCGCCTGCGCGACCACGGCTTCCTTGGATTTTGTCTCATGTAGGTGGCTCATGGGAACGCTTCTATAATTTTATCCCGGCGGAGGCAATCGGCGGACCGGACTTTCCGTCCGACGGCGAGCCCGGTCTTCCTGTCGAGCGGGCTGACCGCCGCTCGGTCCGGGAAGCGAGATACGGGGCCTTCTTTCCCGGGATTTTTGGTTTTCTCCCCAGGCAACGACATTTTTTGTATCCGCAGGCGTGTCGCGTGCCGATGTGAAAGGCGTCGATGCGGGTCGCGAGGCGGGTCGTTTTACATATTTTTACAATTCCTGAGCATCTTTTAACCCCTGAACATCGAAGAATGTCCTATGAAGTTTGCGAGATGAAGCGCCACCGGCGCGGGAAACACCACAATAGATTCCGGAGTCCATATGAAATGGTTATACAAGGCGGCCGCCGCCGTCGTCCTGATCGGCCTTGGGGTGGGGGGCAAGATGTTCTTCTTCCCCACAGCGCAGCCGATGCAATACCTGACCTCGCCCGTGACCAGGGGAGACGTGCAGGAAACGGTGCTGGCCACCGGGACCCTGACGGCCTTCAAGCAGGTCAGCGTGGGCGCGCAGGCCTCGGGCCAGGTCAAGTCCCTGAAGGTGGAGCTTGGCGACGCGGTCAAGGAGGGCGAACTCATCGCCGAGATCGACTCCCAGTCCCAGAAGAACGCCCTGAGCATCGCCGAGGCGGACCTGGAGAAGATCAAGGCTGAGCGGGCGGCCAAGGTGGCCACGCTGCAACAGGCCCAGTCCGAGTTCACGCGTCAGCAGGGCATGCTCAAGTCCAAGGCCACCTCCCGGCAGGACTATGAGGACGCCCAGGCGACCTTGGCCGAGACCAGGGCGGACATCGCTTCCCTGGACGCCCAGATCGTGGCCGCGGCCATCGACGTGGATACGGCCAAGGTCGACCTCGGCTACACCAAGATCACCGCGCCCATGGACGGGGTGATCGTCGCCGTGATCACCAAGGAAGGCCAGACCGTGAACGCCTCGCAGTCCACGCCGACCATCGTCAAGCTGGCCCAGCTCGACACCATGACCGTGGAGGCCGAGGTCTCCGAGGCGGACGTGGTCCACGTCAAGCCCGGCCAGAAGGTCTTCTTCACCATCCTCGGCGAGCCGGACAACAAGTACGAGGCCACCCTGCGGAGCATCGAGCCGGCGCCGTCCTCCATAGCCGACGATGGCGACAGTACGACCACGACCAGCTCCTCGGACGAGGCCATCTACTACAACGCCCTGTTCGACGTGCCCAACCCCGACCACAAGCTGCGTATCTCCATGACCGCCGAGGTGACCATCGTGCTCGACGAGGCCAAGGGCGTGCCGCTCATCCCCGAGAGCGCCCTGGGCACCAAGGAAGCCAAGGGGGGCTACACCGTCCGCGTGCTCGACGCCGAGGGCCGGGCCGAGACCCGCAGCGTGAAGGTGGGCCTGTCGGATTCCGTCAACATCCAGGTGCTCGACGGACTCAAGGAGGGCGACCGCGTGATCCTGGGCGAAGCGGACGCGGACGCCGTGGTCCGGCAGGAATCCAACCGCCATCGTTCGCCCATGGGGCTGTAGCCATGCCGCTGCTGCAAATCGAGAATCTTTGGAAGGAATACCCTGCGGGCGACCGGCCCATGGCGGTGCTCAAGGACGTGAACCTGAGCATCGAGGCCGGGGAGATGGTCGCCATCGTCGGGGCCTCGGGCTCGGGCAAGTCCACGCTGATGAACATCCTGGGCTGCCTGGACCGGGCGACCAGCGGCTCCTACCGCATCGCGGGCCGCGACGTCTCCGAACTGGACGCCGACGAACTGGCCCGGCTGCGGCGCGAGCACTTCGGCTTCATCTTCCAGCGCTACCACCTGCTGTCCTCGCTGACGGCGCTTGACAACGTGGAGATGCCCGCCATCTACGAGGGCATGGCCCCGGCGGACCGCAGGGAACGGGCGGCCGAACTGCTCCGGCGGCTGGGCCTCGGGGACCGCCTCGACTACAAGCCCGGCCAGCTCTCGGGCGGCCAGCAGCAGCGGGTGTCCATCTCGCGCGCCCTGATGAACGGCGGGCAGGTCATCCTGGCCGACGAACCCACCGGCGCCCTGGACAGCCACAGCGGCCGGGAAACCATGAAGCTGTTGACCGAGCTCAACGCCGAGGGGCACACCATCGTGGTCGTGACCCACGACATGGAGGTGGCCGCCTTCGCCCGCCGGATCATCGAGATCCGCGACGGCGAGATCATCTCGGACCGGGCCAACGAGAGCGCCCCGGCTGCCGTGCCCGCCGAGACCCGCCACGCGCCGGTCAGACGCAGCGCCGTCGCCTGGCTGGACCAGGCGCGCGAACTGCTGCGCATGGCCGTCTCGGCCATGGCCTCGCACAAGCTGCGCACCTTCCTGACCATGCTCGGCATCATCATCGGCATCGCCTCGGTGGTCTCGGTGGTGGCTCTGGGCCAGGGCTCGCAGCAGCGCGTGCTGAACAACATCAGCGCCATCGGCACGAACGTCATCGACATCTTTCCGGGCAACGACTTCGGCGACCGTCGGTCGTCCAACATCCACACCCTGGTGCCCACGGACGCCGAGGTCCTGTCCAAGCAGTCCTATGTGGACAGCGTGACCCCCAAGGTCTCCACCACGGTGGACCTGCGCTACCGCAACGTGGATGTGAACGCCTCGGTCACCGGCGTGAACGAGCGCTATTTCCGGGTTTACGGCTACGAGATGGACGAGGGCCGGACCTTCGACAACGACATGGTGCGGAAGATCGGCCAGGTAGCGGTCATCGACCCGAACACGCGCAAGCGGCTGTTCGGCGAGAACGGCGAGGCGCTGGGCAAGGTCGTCATCCTCGGGTCCGTGCCCTGCCGGGTCATCGGCGTGACCAAGGCGAAGCAGTCCTTTTTCGGCAACAGCGACTCCCTGAACATCTGGGTGCCGTACACCACGGCCATGCACCGGATGCTCGGACAGTCCTACCTCGGGAGCATCACCGTGCGCGTCAGGGACGGCGCGCCCATGCAGGCCGCCGAGCAGGGCATCCGGAACCTGCTCACCCGGCGGCACAAGCTCAAGGATTTCTTCATCATGAACACGGACACCATCCGCAAGACCATTGAGAGCACCACCAAGACCATGACCCTGCTCATCTCGGCCATCGCGGTCATCTCCCTGGTGGTCGGCGGGATAGGCGTGATGAACATCATGCTCGTGTCGGTCACGGAGCGCACCCCCGAGATCGGCGTGCGCATGGCCGTGGGCGCGCGGCGGGCCGACATCATGAGCCAGTTCCTCATCGAGGCCGTGCTGGTCTGCCTGCTGGGCGGCGTCCTCGGCATCCTCCTGGCCCTGGCCGTGGGGCTGGCGGTTTCAAAAAGCGGCGGCAGCTACTCCATGGTCTACTCCACCTCCTCCATGGTCCTGGCCTTTGTCTGCTCCACCCTCATCGGCGTGGTTTTCGGCTTCCTTCCGGCCCGGAACGCATCGCGCCTGGACCCGGTCGACGCCCTGGTCCGCGAATAGAAAGCGAGAAGTCCATGAAAAAATATATGATCCTGATATTGCTCCTTCTTCTGCCCCTTTCGGGGTGCGGGGCGCTGCTCAAGACCGAGTTCTCGCCCCCGGAAACGGCCACGCCCGCGCAGTGGGCCTCGGCCCCGGCCGAGGCCTCGCCCGCGGACTGGCCCACGGACTTCGGCGACCCGGAGCTGGCCCGGCTGGTCGCCCTGGCGCTGGAGCGCAACAACGACCTGGCCGCAGCCGCCATCAAGGTCCGCAAGGCCCAGTACCAGGCGGGCCTGGCCTGGGAGGACATGACCCCGAACCTGTCGGCCTCCCTGGGTACGGACAGCGAGAAGTCGCTCAAGCGGGGCGATTGGGAGACCACCTATTCCGCCAAGTTCGGCGTCAGCTGGGAAGCCGACCTGTGGGGCCGGCTGGCCCGGACCCGCGACGCCGCCGAATGGGAGGCCCTGGCCACGGAGCAGGACCGCCGGAGCACGGCCCTGTCCCTGGTGGGCACGACCATGACGCTGTATTGGGAGATCGCCTACGACAACGTGCGGTTGCAGCTCAGCCGGAGCAACATCGAGTCCTCGCGTCAGACCGTGGCCCTGACCGAGTCCCAGGAGCAGTTCGGCGCGACCTCGCCCCTGGAAGTCAACCAGGCCAGGCAGGACCTGGCCAACCTGCTGTCCACGCGGCAGACCCTGGAGCAGTCGCGCAAGGAGGACATCAACGCCCTGGCCGTGCTTTTCGACATGCCTCCGGGCAAGACCATGGCCGACCCCGAGAACTTGTCCATGGCCAAATTGCCGACCATCCCGGCAGGCCTGCCCGCCCAGCTCCTGGGCCGCCGCCCGGACCTGCGCGCGGCGGAGTTGCGCCTGCGCGAGTACCTGGCCAAGACGGACGCGGCCAAGGCGGACTTCTATCCGCCCCTGACCCTGACCGGCAGTCTGGGCAGCGCCAGCACGGAGCTGTCCGACCTGCTGAACAATCCCGTGGCCGCGCTGGTCTCCAGCCTGACCTTTCCGTTCCTCAACTGGAATACCCTGAAGCTCCAGCTCAAGGTCTCCCAGGCCGACTTCGACGAGGCCGTGGTCAACTTCCGGCAGACCCTGTACGAGGCCATGAAGGAGGTGGAGAACGCGCTGTCCAACCGCGACCATCTGGCCGAGCAGGCCAGGCACCTGGCCGACAATCTGACCGCCGCCCGCGAGGTGGAGCGCATCTACGAGGTCCGCTACAAGATGGGCTCCGGGACCCTCAAGGACTGGCTGGACGCCCAGAGCACCCGGCGCACGGCCGAGCAGTCCGTGGCCGAGAACCTCTACAACCGGCTGGCCAACTACGTCACCTTGTACCAGGCTCTGGGCGGCGAGCCCGCGCAGCCCGGGACCGCCGCGGCCGTTGGTGCCGGGCGGCAGGCCCAATAAGCGGAACGGGCGGACGGCCGGATCAGAAGATTCCGTCCAGCCAGTCGAACACGACCTGGCCGACCAGGCTGCGGTTCTCCATGATGCAGTGGTTGGTCGCGCCCTCGTCCGCCGGGGTGACGACCAGCCTGCCGCGCTTGTCCGGGAAGCCGGAAAGGGCGGTCCGCTGCTGGCTCTTGACCTCCTCGCTGCGGTATTCGCCCTCGCCCACGACGAGCAGGGCCGGGGCCGCGATGCTGCTCGCGTCGAAGGTGTTGCCCCGGTTGGCCTCGATGAGGCCCTCGGGTGCGCTCACGCCGTAGCGCTCGCAGATGGATTTGACGATCCCGGCGTGGAAGGAGGTCCAGGCGGCCTCTTCCTCCTTTGAAGCCACGGCGGCCGGCATGGTCGCGAACAGCCGGTGGGCGTCCACCACGGCCGCGCTCATGATCACCGCCTTGATGCGCGGGTCGTGCATGGCGGCCTGGGGCACGAACAGCCCGCCGCCGCTGATGCCGAAGGCCGCGAGTTTGTCCGGGGCCACGTCCGGGCGGCTCAGGGCGTAGTCGACGACCTTTTTCATGGGCACGAAGGTGTCCGTGCGGAAGACGTGTCCCGAGGCCGGGAGCATGCCCTGGCCGGGCAGGTCCACGGTCATGAAATTGTAGCCGCGCGCATGGGCCTGGGGTTCGATGTAGAAGAACAGGTCCTCGATGAACGTCTCGCCGCCGCCGATCATCAGCAGGGTCTTCGCCGACTTGCCGGAATTGTCGGCCTTGCGGAAATACCCGGGCAGTACGGTGTCCTCGAAGGGGATTTCGACATATTCCAGCGGCGGGTCGAACAGCGGCCCGGCCTTGCGCATGAGGGCGCGGCTCTTTTCCCCGCGCGCCGTGAATTCCGGGTCCGACGGCAGCATGGCCAGCAGGGAGAGGCGGTAGTAATAGGCCGCCCGCAGCAGTTGGTCGCGCGCGCTGATCTTGTGCCCCGCCGCAAGCGACTCCAGGCCCCGCGCCTCCACGCGGCCCGCCAGGTCGAACCATTCCCGCTGCCAATCGGCCGCGTCGCCGTCCTTGATCCGCGAGGCCGCGTAGAACGCCTCGCCGATCTCCGCGCCACCGTTGCGCGTGGCGCCGAGGACCAGATTCCCGAAGTGGAAATCCATGTCCGTGTCCTTGAAGAAATAGCTGAACGAGGTGGCGTGGGCGTCGAACGCCTTTTCCTCTTCGGCAGGGGCGCTGGTCGCCGCCGCCAACACGATGACCGCCAGGCAGAATAGGTATTTTTTCATTCCACCACGCTAACGGCGCTACCGTCACCCCGTCAAGCCGCTTCCGGCGCGGCCGATGCGTGGCCGATGCGTGGCCAATGCGTGGACTGATGCGCGGCCGCCTATCGCGAGTAGCGCTCCTCCTTCCAGGGATCGGCGGAGTTGCTGTAGCCGCGCGTCTCCCAGAAGCCGAGTTCGTCCCTGGAGACGATCTTCAACCCCTCCACCCACTTGGCGCTCTTGTAGAAGTAGCGGTCCGGGACCACCGCGCGCACCGGGCCGCCGTTGGGGCCGGGCAGGGGGCTGCCGAACAGGGTGTGGGCCAGGAACACGTCCGGCTTCCGGGCCTCGGAGAGCGGGATGCTCGTGGTGTAGCCGTGGGCGGCCTCGATGACGAGGAATTTCGCGTCCCCGGTGGGCTTGGCCCGGTCCAGGAGGGCGGCCATGGGGACGCCGCGCCAGGTGGAGTCCAGCAGGGTCCAGCCGGTCACGCAGTGGATGTCGCAGGTGAAGTCCTGCTGTCGGAGGGCCGTGAGCGCCTCGAAGTCGAGATCAAAGGGATTGCCGACCTCGCCGTGGACGCGCAGCCGGAAGTCCTCGGGCCGGGGCGACCCGGGCCTGCCGCCCATGTCCTCGATCTGCTCGATGGCGGTCTGCCCCGGAGGAACCCGCAGCCGTCCGTCGGGCCTCAGCGCCTCGGCGAGCTCTTGCTGCCGGGCCTCCCCGACCGTGGCGAACACGCCGGGCAGTCCGATGCTGACCACGGTACCCGCCGCCATGGCCAGAAACACACGCCTGGATAACAGGTTCTCTTCCCTCATGACGGCTCCTTGCGGTTGATGTCGCATGGCCGGGGCCGTGCCCGCGCGGGCACGGCACTTCGCCATTTCTACATGGTCGCAAAGAGCGGCGCAAAGGACAAGGGGAAATCGCGGGCTAGTTGGCCAGCCCCCTCAGGCTCGGGCCGAGCAGGGTCTCCACCTGCTTGGGGCCGAGGTCCATGCGGTAGAACAGCTTGTAGAACTCGCGGGTCTCCCGGACCAGGTCCCAGCCGAACCACTCGGGGTAGAGCAGGTGGGTCAGCCAGATCAGGCCCATGAGCCGGTTCACGGACGGCGGCCGGTCGAACCAGTTGTACATGCCCGCCGGTGGTTCGAACACGGCGTTGTCGCGGGCCGCCTTGAGCCTGGACCAGAACGGGTCGGTCCGCAGCCGGTTGTACAGCCGTTGGGGCGACTTGCCCTCGTCCGAGAGCATGATGACCACGTCCGGGTCCCAGCGGGCCAGGTCCGCCGCGCAGACCGGCGTGCGGCCGCAGCCGCGCTGCTCGAAGACCTCGGCCACGTTCACCCCGCCCGCGTACTCGATGATCTCGCCGTGGCGGGACCGCCGGGGCTCGGTCAGCAGGCCGGTGGACGACTGAGCGTAGTAGACCGTGCGCCGCTCGCCCGGCGGGATTCCGGCGACCGTTTGGGCGATGTGGCGGAACTTCTCGTCGAAATAATCGGCCAGGACGTTGCCGCGGTCCGGGACGCCGAGGAGCGCGCCCACGCGCCGCAGGACCTCGCCGGTGCGGTCCAGGCCGCCGTCGTAGACGAGCACCGGGATGCCCAGCTCCTGTTGCAGCCGGTCGGCCGCGCCCGCTTCGACCTCGTCCAGGGCGAACAGGGTCAGGGAGAGGATCAGGTCCACGCCGCGCTGCCGGACCGCGTCCCTGTCGAAGGTGGTCTTGCCGCCGCCGAAATCGCCGCCCATGACCCCGAGGACCGGCAGGGAGAGGTACTCCGGGCTCGCCAGCATGCGCTCGGGCGGCATGGGCGGCATGCCCAGCCCCGCGATCCGGTCCGGGGCCAGGGCGAAGAGCAGGGACGTGACCATGGGATTGTAGCCGAAGACCCGCTCGATCCGGGTCTTGACCAGGACCTTGCGCCCGGCCATGTCCGTGGCCAGGGTCGTCTCAGGAAGGTGCACGGGCTTGAATTCCACCATACTCACCTCGTTGGTTGCGGCCTGTATGCCGGTTGATGCCGTCAAAATGCCGGTCCGCCCGACGGGGGCGGTTCCGGCCCGTCCGAAGGCCGTCCGCACGGCCGGTGCGGCCTGGAGTCGGTCTGCAGTCCGCCGGACGAAGTCCGCGTCGCGGGCCGCGAATGGCTCGGGGATGCGTTGTTCAAGGACCACGCGGCCGGGGGACGGGGCCAGGATGACGATGCGGTCGCTCATCCGGACCGCCTCGGAAAGATCATGGGTCACGAACACGGCGGCCAGGCCGCGCTCGTCGATGAGGGACCGGACCAGGTCCTGGAGTTCGCGCCGCAGGCCCACGTCCAGGGCGCTGAACGGCTCGTCCAGCAGGAGCAGGTCCGGCTCCACGGCCAGGGCGCGGGCCAGGGAAGCCCGCTGGCGCATGCCGCCGCTCAGTGCGCCGGGATACTTTTCCAGGTCGCCGGGGGCCAGCCCCATGCGCCCGGCCAGGCGGCGCGCCGAGGCCAGCCGTTCGGCTCTGGGCAGGCCCAGGGCCTTGAGCCCGAAGGCTATGTTGTCCACGGTGCGCCGCCAGGGAAGCAGGCGGGGCTCCTGGAACACGCAGGCCGTGTGCGAAAAGGTGTTGGCCACCCGGCCTGCGGTCGGCGCGAGCAGCCCGGCGGCCATGTTCAGCAGGGAGGTCTTGCCGCAGCCGGACCGGCCCGCCAGGGCGAGGACCTCGCCGGGCGGGACGCGCAGGCCGACGCCGGTCAGCACCGGCCCGGTCCCGTAGTCGTGCGAGACGTTCTCCCAGGTCAGCATGGTCCGGCTCCGGCCGTCACGCGGATGCGGCGACGTCGCGCCAGGGTTCCATGCGCCGCTGCAGCGGTTCGAGCACGAGCAGTTCCACGGCCAGGAGCATGACGAGCAGGACGATGACCCAGGCCAGCGCGTCGGCGGTGTCCAGGTTGATCCGGGCCAGGGCCATGCTCGCGCCGATGCCGTCGGTGGAGGCGAGCAGTTCGGCCATGACCGCGACCTTCCAGGACAGGGCCAGGGCGGTCACCCAGCCGGGGAAGAGATAGGACAGCAGGTGCGGCAGGCGCACGTCCAGGAAGAGCATCAACGGCGGGGTGCCGAAGGAGCGGGCCATGTCCTCCAGCCCCCGGTCCCTGGTGCGCGCGCCCTCCACGGCCACGGCGAAGACGATGGGTAGGGCGGTGACCACCACGGTGAATACCGGGGTCAGCCCGGTGGTGCCGAACCAGAGCATGGCCAGGACGATCCAGGCGATGGGCGGGATGCCCAGGAGCATGGCCGTCACCGGCCTGAGGGTCTGGGCCAGGGCGGGGCGGAGTCCGGCCAGGATGCCGATTCCGCTGCCGAGCAGGGCCGCAATGGCGAACCCGCCCAGCGCGCGCCAGGCCGTGACCAGCGCCGCCTTGCCCACCGCGCCCGTGAGGGTCAGCCGCCACAGGGCCGCGCACGCCTCCCGGGGGGAGGGCAGGATGAAGGAGCCGTAGCATAGGCTCCCCGCCCACCACAGGGCGAGGAAGAGCCCCACGCCCAGGACGGGGTAGCGGAGGTCCCTCAATCTGGACCGGATCGCACCGGCTGCGCGCCCCATGCTTCCTCCGGCCTAGGCCAGGTAGAAACCCTTGTCGGGCAGCTTGCCGCCCACCAGTTTGGGCGACATTCCCATCAGGGCCGAATAGTAGAATTCCAGGTCCTTCCTGGCCGTGGCCGCCGGGTTGCGGCGGATGGGGAAGGTCTCCAGGGACTTTTGCAGCACCGGCGCCTTGAGGCCGAAGAAGTCGGCGCATAGCCGGGCGGCGTCCGCCGGGTGCGCGTTGATCCAGTCCACGGCCTCGCCGATGCCGGTCTGCAACGCGGCCACGGTCTCGGGGGAGTCCGTGGCCAGGGAGGCCTGGCACATGGTCCCGCCGAGCGGCATGAGCGACGTGCTGCCGGTGACCTCTTCCCAGACGTCCTGGAGGACGATGCGCCGGAACTCCACACCGGCCCCCTTGCCCTTGAGGATCGCGGCGGTGGCGGCGGGCTCGGGCAGCAGGGCCGTGTCGGTCCGTTTGGAGAGCAGCATCTGCAGCGCCTCGAAGGGCGAGTCCGCATAGGACGCGGTCAGGTCCGCATCCGGGTTGATGCCGTTTTTCGTGGCCAGGTAGCGGACGATGATGTCCGGGGTGTCCCCCCGGAAGAACAGGAGCAGGCTCTTGCCCTTGATGTCCGTGAATTTCTTGATGTCCGGGCTGCTGGTGACGAGGCTCAGGCTCCCGCCGTTGTTGGTGTCCAGGAGCCGGACCGGGAGGCCCTTGTTGTAGAGGATGGCCGCCGCGTTGGCCGGGGCGGCCGAGACCTGGACCTCGCCCGAGACCATCCAAGCGCGCATGATGTCGGGGTTGCGCCACTGTCTCATTTCCATGGAAGGCAGCGCGGCGGACGGTTCCTGCTGGGCCAGGCGGACCAGGGGGAGGCTGAGCGGCGCGGGCGGGCCCGCCAGCGCGAGCTTGGACGGGGCTCCGGCCAGGGCTTGGGAGGCGGTCAGGAAGGGGAACAGGGCCAGGGCCCGGGCGCTCATGGTCAGAAAATTCCTGCGTGTGATCATCGGTGGACTTCCTTGCGGGCGGCATGCGTACCCTCGGGAACGGAGGGCGTCGAGTGCGCCTCCCCCGGGGCCGCCATTGGGTGACGCGTTGTCCGGAGACGCCGCGCACGGGGTGGATACGGAACGGGAACACCGGGCGGAATCCGCCGGTGAACAAGTTTCGATATGTAGTTCCGGGAGCTGGAACCGGCAATGTCGTCACGGAAATATGAATACGCGTGACATGTGATCGGCGGAGCCCCGCGGGGCGGGCTTTTCCGGGGAGCGGAGACGGGGGCGGGGCTACTTCCTGCCGCGCCGGATGCCCGCCAGGGAGAGGTGGCGGTAGACGCTCGGCACGCTCAGCCCCGACAGGCGGCTGGCCTCGGGGATGTCGAAGTCGCAGATGTCCATGAGCTGGCGGAAGTAGGCCTGGTCGCGCAGGGCCTTGTAGTCCTGGTAGGGCTGGATGGGGCCGTCCGTGGCCTGCCCGGTCTGGGGCCTGGCGGGCTGGCGTTTGGGCTTGGCCTTGTCCAGGGAGGAGACGCGGATGTGGCCGGGAAGGTGCTTGGGGTAGATGACCGGCTCCTGCCCCGCGTTGATGACCGCGGCCTCCATGACGTTGCCCAGTTCGCGGACGTTGCCGGGCCAGGTGTAGGGGCGCAGGACCTTTTCCAGCTGCTTGGAGAACTTCTTGGGGGGCAGCCGGTAGCGGCCGCAGGCCGCCTTGACGAAGTGGTGGGCCAGGAGGAGGACGTCCTGGCCGCGCTCGCGCAGGGGCGGCAGGGGGATTTCCAGGGTGCGCAGCCGGAAGAGCAGGTCCGAGCGGAAGGTCCCGGCGCGGGTCATGGCCTCCAGGTCGCGGTTGGTGGCGGCCATGAGCCGGAAGTCGCTGGCCTGCTCGCGGGTGGAGCCCACGGGCCGGAAGCGGTGCTCCTGGAGCACGCGCAGGAAGGATTTCTGCAGGGAGGGGGGCAGTTCGCCGATCTCGTCCAGGAACAGGGTGCCGCCGTCGGCCTCGGCCACCAAACCCCGGTGGTCGGCCGATGCACCGGTGAACGCGCCCTTGACGTGGCCGTAGAGCACGCTCTCGAGCAGGGTCTCGGTCAGGTTGGAGCAGTCCACCACCACGAAGGGCTTGTCGCGCCGCGCGCTGTTGCGGTGGATGGCCTGGGCGGCCAGCTCCTTGCCCGCGCCGGTCTCGCCGAGGATGAGCACCCCGGCCTCGCTCTCGGCCGCCCGGGCCATGAGCTGCCGGGCCCGGTCCATGGCCGGGGATTTGCCGATGATGCCCCCGTCGTCGAAGGCACGGGCCGGGGCCTGGGCCGCGAACTTGTCGCTGCGGTACTTGAGCGCACTCTCCAGCGACGCCTTGAGGACCGAGGGCGTGGCCGGTTTCTGGATGTAGTCCCAGGCCCCGCTGGTCAGGGTCTCCTGGGCCCCGAAGTTGTCCTTCAGGCCGGTCAGGACGATAACCTCCGGGCCGCCGGGCGCGGCGGAAAGCTCGTTGATGGACATGTGCCCGTCGCCGTCGGGCAGGTTCAGGTCCAGGTAGATGACGTCCACGCCGGTCCGGGCCCGGACCAGCCCCCGGCCGAGGCTGTCGGCGGTCAGGATCTCGTGCCCCAGGTCGCCGAAGCAGCGGGACAGGCCGCTCAAGATGAGTTCGTCGTCGTCGATGATCAGTATGCGTGCCATGGTGATCCTATGAGCGGAATTTATTGACGTTTTCCACCAGCGTGCGGGGCGACATGGGCTTCATGATGAACCCGGCCACCCCGGTCCTGCGGGCCTGGGCCTCCAGTTGCGGCTCCACGTGACCGGTGCAGATGACCACCTTGGAGTCCGGCGCGTTCTCCAGGATGCGGGCGGCCATCTCCATGCCGGTCATGGCGGGCATGGACTGGTCCGTGACCACCAGTTCGAAGCGCCCCTTGCCCCGGAAGAATTCCTTGAGCCCTTCCCGTCCGTTGTTGGCGGTGAAGACCTCGTAGCCCGCGTCGCGCAGGACGCGCTGCATGGCCTGCAGCGCCCCGGCGTCGTCGTCCACCAGGAGCAGGCGGCCGGTGGACCGGGCTGCCGGGCGGGTGTCCCGGGCCAGGGTCTTGGTCTCGGGCGTGGCCGTGCAGGGCAGGTAGACCGTGAAGGTCGTGCCCCGGCCGGGCGTGGAGTCCACGTGGATGGACCCGCCGTTGCAGGTCACGATGGCGTGGACCACGGCCAGCCCCATGCCCGTGCCGCCGCTCTTGGATTTGCTGGTGTAGAACGGCTCGAAGATGCGCTCCGCCGTGCCCGGCTCGATGCCGTGGCCCGTGTCGGTCACGGTCAGGACCACGTGGTCGCCCAGGGCCAGGCCCGAGTGCGGGGCCTCCTTCTGCGAGTCCAGGTGGAGGTTGGACAGGCGCACGGACAGGGTGCCGCCGCCGGGCATGGCCTGGACCGCGTTGCGGCAGAGGTTGAGCAGGACCTGCTGGATCTGCGAGGGGTTGGCCAGCACGCAGTCGTTCATGGCCGAGCAGTCCATGTCCAGGGCCACGTGGTCGGGCAGGGTGCCGTGCAGGATGGCCAGGTTCTCGCGGGCCAGGGGGCTCAGGTGCAGGGGCGAGCGGGTGACCTCCTGCTGGCGGCTGTACTCCAGGACCTGCTCGACCAGCTCCGAGGCCTTGTACGCGGCCTTGAGGGCCTCGGACAGCGGGGCCTCCATGGCAGTCCCGTCCGCCTTGCCCAGGGCGTAGTCTATATTGAAGATGATCGGCACCAGGTTGTTGTTCAGGTCGTGGGCGATGCCGCCCGCGAGCACGCCGATGGCCCGCATCTTCTGGGCCTGGAACAGCTCCCGCTCCACCCGCTTCAGCTCGGTGATGTCCACCCCCAGCTCCATGACCAGGGGCTCCCCGTTCTCGTCCTCGAAGGGATAGTCGTAGATGTGGAAGGTCCGGCCCGCGTCGTCGGTGAACTGCCAGTCCACGGGCTCGTCCGTGTCGAAGACCCGGAAGGTCGGGCAGTGCGGGCACGGGTCGTCGCGGCCGCCGAACATCTGGTAGCAGCGCCGTCCGCCCGCCTCGCCGTAGAAGGCCAGGGTCTTCTTGTTGGCGTAGGCCACGGAGTAGTCGCGTCGCTGCATGTAGACGAACACGGGCAACTCGTTGACCACGTCGAAGAAGAGCTGGCGGCCGCGCTCGCGGAGCATGTCCGACTGCCGCCGCAGGACCTTCTCGTCGCGCAGGGCGTTGCGCAGCCGCTCCACCTCGGCGTGGCGGTGGACCTCGATGACTATTTCGCCGCCGCGCAGGGGCACCAGGCGGCAGGAGACCATCTGTCGGTCCGGGGCCGCCGGGTCGCCGATCTCCACCAGCTCCTCCGCACCGGTCAGGGCGACCTGGGCCAGGCCGTCCTCCAGGGCGCGCAGGAACCGGAGCCCGAAGGGGAGGGCTCCCAGCCGCCGTCCCTCGGGGAACGGCGCATCGGCCGGGAGCAGCCGGCTGAAGGCGTTGTTGGCGAAGGCGATCATTCCGTCCGGGCCGAGCACGGCCATGGGGGTCGGGCTCAGCCGGGCGAATGCCTGGAGGTCGGAGGGCGTGTTCATCTGCTTGTGCATACTGATTTACATTTTTCTACATTTTGCTCTTACGCTGACTATAGTTTTTTCAAGGATTTTTTTCAATCACAATAATATGGCAAATAATTACCTGTTTTAATGTGGTTTATTTTAGAAATACGAATTGATCAGCGGATTAAATTTCTGAGAATACAAGTATCGTTTTTAATAATCGAGACAGAATTAAATGGGGAGATAGAGATGCCGGAATTTGAAGAGATTGTCTTAATACATTTGTTTTAAAGGGTTTAATTTGAAATGGAGGCAAATGGCACGGCGATTGTAATAAGAGGAAAAATTACATTGATGAAAATTGTTCGGGATTCGTTCCGGGCAAGCGCGACCATAAATTGCCAAAATGAGGGAAAGAGACGATGAGCCTGCCAAAATCCACTTCCATCGACAGCATCAAGAAGCAGATTCGGGACAACGACATCCATTTTGTCCGTTTCGAGCAAGCGGATCTGTACGGCGTGTCCCGAAGCAAGACCGTGCCGGTCGGCGCGTTCATGGACTACATAGAAAACGGCCTGAATTTCTACGGCGGGCTGCTCGGCCTGGACATCCAGTCCATGGTCCCCAAGGGCACGGGCTATGCCGAGGAGGTCGCCTTCGAGGACCACTGCACCGTGCCGGACCTGTCCACCTTCACGGTCCTGCCCTGGGTGCCCAACACCGCCAACATCACCGTGGACCCGTACTGGTACGACGGCCGTCCGGCCATGGCCTCCCCGCGCCTGCTGCTCAAGAAGATCATCGATGAGTTCGACGCCATGGGCTACATCTGCCGCCTGGGCTACGAGTTCGAGTTCTACGTGCTCGACAAGGAGACCAAAAAGCCGGTCTACGACGGCCAGCCCATCTTCGTCACCCTGAAGAACAACTTCGACATCGACTACACTTACGACCTGATGCGCAAGATGGACCAGGCCGGGGTGCGGATCATCACCCAGAACTCCGAGCACGGACCCGGCCAGCAGGAGATCAACCTCTACTATCAGGACGGCCTGGCCGCAGCCGACACCGCCTTCCTCTACAAGATGGGCTGCAAGGAGATCTCCCTTCAGCACGGCTACATCGCCACCTGGCTGACCAAGCCGTTCATCAACTCCAGCGCCTCGGGCTCCCATTTCCACGTCTCGCTCATCGACAAGAAGACCGGCAGGAACGCCTTCAACGCCCCGGACGGCGAATGCGGCCTGTCCGACCTGGCCCGCGACTTCCTGGCGGGCATGCTCAAGCACGCCCGGGCCAACACTGTGTTCACCGCTCCGACCGTCAACTGCTACAAGCGCTACCGGGTCAACTCGTTTGCCCCGCACACCGCCACCTGGGGCATGGAAAACCGCACCGTGGGCATCCGCCTGAAGGGCTGCCGGGGCGAGTCCACCCACTTCGAGAACCGCCTGGCCTGCGGCGGGGCCAACCCGTACCTCCTGGCCCTGTCCACCCTGGCCGCCGGGCTGGAGGGCATCCGCTCCAAGCCCGAACTGCCCGATCCGGTCCTGGGCATCGCCTACGACGACGACACCCTGCCGAGGCTCCCGTTCACCCTGGACGAGGCCGTGGAGGCCTTCGAGAACGACATCGACCTGCACGCCGTGCTCGACCCCGAGTTCATCAAGCTGGTCCTGGCCGTGAAGAAGTTCGAGATCGAGACCGCCAGGGCCCGGTTCGAGGACTACGGCACCCCGGCATTCAACAACCGCGTCGATCCCTGGGAATGGGACTACTACATGGAACTGCTTTAGGCACCGTACCTCCCGATCCGGGGAGGGGGATTCCTTCCAACGGCCCCCTCCCCGTGCGGTGACCCCATCAACAGGAGCATCAATGAGCACCATCCCCGTCATAGCATTGTCCGGCACCCCGTTCGAAATGGGGCGCGCCCACGGCCAGGCCCTGAAGGACCTGATCGTCGAGTTCGTGGAGTCCGTGACCTCGGTCCACCAGATGAACAACGGGTTCATCCGCGTGGACAAGGACCGGCTCGAAACCTTTTGCATGAAGAATCTCGGTTTCCTGGAGAAGTTCTCGCCGGACCTCGTCGAGGAGATGCGCGGCATCGCTGACGGCGCGAGCGTGACCTTCAGGGAAATTCTCTACCTCAACTCCTTCCTGGAGCTGGAGGACCTGCGCGCGCCCGGCATCGGCGGCACGGTCCTGCCCGACGGGCTGTGGGGGTGCACCACCTTCAACGTCACGAATGAGGCGGGGGAGAATGGCCGGGCCTACATCGGCCAGACCTACGACATGGAGAAGTACTACGAGAAATTTCTCTGCCTGCTGCGCATCACCCCCGACAACGGCCCGACCCAGCTGGTGGTGTCGTTCGCCGGAATCCTCGGCCTGAACGGCCTGAACTCTGCGGGCGTGGGCGCGGTCATCAACAAGGTCACGGCCACGGACGCCCGGCCCGGAGTGGTCTACCCGTTCATCATGCGCAAGGCGCTGGCGAGCATGCGCATCGGCGACGCGCTGGGCGCGGCCATCTTTTCACCCCGCGCGGGCGGCATCAACTACCAGTTCGCCGGGAGCGGGGTGGCCTTCTGCGCCGAGACCTCGGCGGCCTGCTACCAGCTTCTCGACATCGACGGGAGCATCGCCCACACGAACCACTTCGTGGGCCGGGACATGCGCCGTTTCGAGACCCCCAACTGGCTGTCCCACGGCGGCTCCATGGTGCGCAAACAGGTGGCCGACGCTTTCCTGAAGAGGCATCGGGGCGTGCTGAATCCCGACAAGCTCAAGGAGCTGACCCGGGACCACACCAACCATCCCCGGTGCATCTGCGCCCACGGGTTCCCCGGCGAGGACCCGAAGACGGCCTTTCACACCGTGTTCGCCGTGATCATGGACCCCGAAGCGGGGTGGCTGGAGCTGTGTTCCGGCAACCCCTGCGAGAATACCTACGAGCGCCACGTCCTCTGACGCGGCGCAAATCGGCTGATGTTCGGTAGCTGGCAAGCGATTTCAACATATTAAGCAAGTTGAGGTGTGCAATGGAAAAGAACCCGAAGCTGGAAAAAACCCTGCAGGAGTATGAGGCCGGAGGCATGACCCGCCGGTCGTTCCTCAAGACCATGACCACCCTGGGCGTGGCCGCGGCCGTGGCCAACGCCGTGGCCCTGTCGCCGCTGGGCGCGGTCAAGGCGTTCGCGGCCATCAACGGCCCCGAGGAGCGCGCCTGGGCCCTGGCCAAGGTGGCCGCCGCCAAGGCCACGAAAAAGACCCTGACCCTGCTCATCCCCACCGGCTCCATCGGCAACATGACCCCGTATGTGGACAAGTGGAAGAACGAACTCGGCATCACCCTGGAGTTCATCGAGGAGCCGGACGAGGTCGTCCACACCAAGGGCATGCAGGAGGCCGTGGCCAAGACCGGCCGTTACGACGTCATGATGCCCACGGCCATGTCCTACCCGGACTGGATCGACTCCGGCGTCATCTACGATTTGACCGACTGGACCGACAAGTACGACCCCGAGCTGTTCAACAAGGAATACGGCGTCGTCTTCCCGGCCTCCCACCACGCCCAGCTGTACAACGGCCGCGTGGCCGGTCTGCTCAACGACGGCGACCAGATCACCCTGCTGTGCCGCAAGGACTACCTGGAGGATTCCGCCAAGGCCAAGGCCTTCGAGGACAAGTTCGGCCGCAAGCTGGCCGTGCCCGACACCTGGAAGGAATACTACGAGCTGGCCTCCTTCATGCACGATCCGGCCAACGGCTTCTACGGCTCCCTGGAGTACCGTTCCCCGTACTACGTCAAGTGGATGTTCATGCAGCGCCTCGTGTCCAAGGGCATGCTCTACTTCGACGGCGAGATGAACCCGACCTTCAACTCCGACGAAGGCGTGGCGGCCCTGGAAGACATGCTCGCCATGAACCAGTTCCTGCATCCCGACGCCTTCTCCTTCACCTGGTCCTCCAACTACAACGCGTTCGGACGCGGCGAAGGCTTCATGAACATCGTCTGGCCGTCCGGCTTCAAGTACTCCAAGGCCCCGTCCACCGGCCCGGCCACCACCGGCCACATCGCGGCCACGGTCATGCCCGCCGACTACACCAAGGACGGCACCAAGCTGTACGCGGGCATGTTCTGCTGGGGCTACGGCTACGCGGTCTCCAAGTACTCCGCCAACCCCGAGCTGGCCTACGCCTACGCCCAGTGGATGACCTCCCCGACCATCTCTGCCGACGCCATCCCGTACCTCGGCGGCTACTCCGACCCGTACCGCGTCAACCACATGCTCCAGCCCACCGAGCGGCTGGTCGAGACCTACACCAAGCCGTACCTGAACACCCTGTACAACAACATGGTCAACACCGTGCCCGACTTCTGCCTGCCCGGCGGTTTCGAGTACCAGGACGCCCTGGACAAGGAAGTGCACGCCTGCATGACCGGCTCCAAGAAGCCCAAGGAGGCCCTGGACCGGGCCGCCCAGAAGTTCGACCGCATCACCCGGCGCATCGGCAGGGACAAGGTCAAGGGCGCCTGGCTCGCCCTGACCAGCCACCTGGCCGATCCCATCAAGAAGGCCGCCGGCGTCGACCAGTGGTCCTGATCAATCATTAACCTCAAGCCGGTCCGGGGCGCGCGCCCCGGACCGGCAAGGTGGAAAACGTGACACAAACAGCTATCGGCACTTCGTCAAACCGCAAGGGGTTCAGCAACAAGGCCATCGCCCGCGTCTTTACCGTGCCGGGACAGGTGGTCTCCCTGCTGGTCCTGGTCATGCCGCTTCTGGTGGCATTGTACATGAGCTTCACGGACTGGTCCCCCACGCGCGGCTCCCTGTTCGACGCCTCGTTCGTGGGCTTCGACAACTATTCGGAACTGCTCGTCTGGGACACCCGGTTCATCTACGCGGTCATCCGGACCATCCTCATCTCGGGCATCAGCCTGTGTCTCGAGTTCACCTTCGGCCTCGGCCTGGCGGTCCTGTTCCTGCGGAAATTCCGGGGCAAGTCCGTGCTCTTCTCGGCCTTCCTGACGCCCATGATGATCCTGCCCGTGGTGGTGGGGTACATCTTCTGGATGCTCTTCCAGTCCAACGGGCCCATCAACCAGATGCTCGAATTTGTGTTCGGGGCCCAGGCCGCCATGGACTGGTTCCGGTCCGCCGCACCGGCGATCCTGGCGGTCATCGTCACCGAGGTCTGGCACTGGACGCCGCTCTTCTTCCTGATCCTGCTCTCCGGGCTCAACTCCGTGCCCGAGAACCCGATCCGGGCGGCGGTCATCCTCGGGGCCAACCCCCGCCAAGTGTTCTGGCGCGTGGTCATGCCCACGCTCAAGCCGGTCATCATCGTGGCCTTCGTCATCCGGGCCATGGAGGTCATCAAGCTCTTCGACGAGGTCTACATGCTCACGCGGGGCGGCCCCGGCTCCTCCACCGAGACCATCAGCCTGTACATCTACAAGCTGGCCTTCAACGATTTTCAGCTCGCCTACGGCGCGGCCGCGGCCTTCCTGGTCCTGGTGGGATCGCTCCTGCTGGTCCACATGCTGCTCGCCCCGGTGCGCAACCAGCTCCTGGAGGGCGACAAGTAAATGCAAGACAAGAAACTCACCCCCGTGCAGACCGTGATCATGGGCGTGTCCCTGGTCGTGGTCCTGTTCCCGGTCTTCTGGATCCTGATGACGGCCATCAAGCCGCCCACGGACTGGAACGCCTCCCCGGCCATCTGGGTCCCGTCCGAACCGACCTTCGTCAACTTCCAGACCCTGTTCGACCCGGACGCGCTCGGCAAGTACGGCGTGGGCGGCGTGAGCCAGCCCGCCACCAAGGCGGTCTTCGGCTCGCTGCTGGCGACCATCGTCTCGACCACCCTGTCCGTGATCATCGGGCTTTTCTCGGCCATCGGCATCTCGCGCTACGGGAACAACTCCAAGTCCACGCCGCTGATCATCCTGTCCGGGCGCATGTTTCCGCCCGCGGCCATCGCCGTGCCGTTCGTGATCATCTTCTCGAACGTCGGGCTCATCGACAGCTACACGGGGCTCATCGCCATCTACGTGGCGGTCACGCTGCCGTTCTCCACCTGGATGCTCAAATCCTTCGTGGACGACCTGCCGCGCGAGATCGAGGAGGCGGCCATGATCGACGGGCGCGGCAAGCTGGCCGCGCACCTGACCGTGACCATCCCGCTCATCCGGGGCGGGCTGTTCGCCACGACCATGTTCATCTTCATCCTCAACTGGTCGGAGTTCATGTTCGCCCTGGTCCTGTCCTATTCGAACATCTCGACCATCCCGGTCCAGCTCGCCAAGTACGTCACGGCCACGGCCGGGACCCTGTACGGCGTGCAGGCCGCCCTGGCCGTGCTGGCCATGGTTCCCCTGGTCATCGTCGGCTACCTCATCCAAGGCCACCTCGCCCGTGGCATGACATTCGGAGCGATCAAGCAATGAGTAGACCCAAATTGGAACTGGTGCAGCTGCGCAAGGAATATTCCGACGGCAACGTCATCGCCGTGGACAATATCGACCTGGCCGTGGAGGCCGGGGAGACCGTGGCCCTGCTGGGATCAAGCGGCTGCGGCAAGTCCACCACCCTGAACATGATCGTCGGCCTGGAGCAGCCCACCGGCGGCGACATCCAGATCGACGGGGCCACCGTGGTCAACACCCCGGCGGGCAAGCGCAACGTGGGGCTGGTCTTCCAGGACTACGCGGTCTTCACCCACATGACCGTGCGCAAGAACCTGGCCTTCGGCCTGGAGGTGCGCGGCAAGTACGTGCTCGAGATCAACCGGGCCGTGGAGGGCGTGGCCGAACTGCTCGGCATGAAGGACAAGCTCGACGTCAGCGTGCGTGAGCTGGGCGGTTCGGAACTCCAGCGGGTGGCCATCGGCCGCACCCTGGTGACCAAGCCGGAGATCCTGCTCCTGGACGAACCCCTGTCCAACCTGGAGGCCGAGGCCCGGCTGGCCATGCGCCGCGAGCTGCGGCGGCTCCAGAGCGAGATCGGCCTGACCATCATCTACGTGACCCACGACCAGGTGGAGGCGCTGTCGCTGGCCGACCGCATTGCGGTCATGAACGCGGGCCACATCCTCCAGGTGGAGGAGACCTCGGCCATCTTCGCCCGGCCGGACCACACCTTCGTGGCCGGGTTCCTGGGCTCGCCGCCCATGAACCTGCTGCGCGGCAAGTTCGCGACCAAAGGCGGGGCCGTCGAGTTTCGCAAGGACGGCTTCCGCCTGGCCATGGGGGAGAGCGCCGACGGTTCGGCCCCCACCGGATACTACACCCTGGGCGTGCGGCCCGAGGCCCTGTGCCTCTCGGCTTCGCCGTCGCCCGCCATCACCGGCCGGGTCCACAACGTGGAGCCGCGCGGCCCGGAGATGGTCGTCACCGTGGAGACGGGCAACGAGACGCTGACCCTGGTCACGCCGCCCTCGGACTGCCTGCGCACGGGCGACCCCGTGGGATTGGACATAGACTTCGACTCCCTGGTCTTCTTCGGCGGGGACAGCAACCGCCGCGAGGAAATCGCCGTGGCGGGGAGGTTATTCTGATGACGACCGCCAACACCGGGGGCCGGCCCCCCGTACTGCGCCTGGAAGCCGTGAGCAAGCGGTTCCGGGACAACCAGGCTCTGGGCGAGGTGGATTTCACCGTGCCCGACGCCTCCCTGACCGTTATCCTCGGCCCGGCCGGGGCGGGCAAGACCACGACCCTGCGCATCATCGCCGGGCTCGAGACGCCGGAACAGGGGCGCGTGCTCCTGGGCGGGCAGGACGTGGGCCAGTGGGAGCCGCGCGACCGCAACGTGGCCATGATCTTCGACAACCTGGCGCTGTATCCGAACAAGAGCGGCTATGACAACATCGCCTCGCCCCTGGTCATCCGCAGGGAGCCGGAGGGCACTATCAGGGAGCGGGTGGAGGCCATCGCCAAGACCCTGCAGATCGGCCACGTGCTCGGGCGGCTGCCCAAGACCATGTCCGGCGGCGAGAAGCAGCGCGTGGCCCTGGGCCGGGCGCTCATCCGCACGCCCCAGCTCTTCCTGCTCGACGAGCCTCTGTCCAGCCTGGACGCCAAGCTGCGCATCGAGTTGCGCGCGGAACTGCGGCGCATGCAGCGCGAGCAGGGCTACACCTTCCTGATGGCCACCCCCGACTACCACGAGGCCATGGCCATCGCCGACACGGTGATCATGCTGAGCAAGGGCAGGGTGGTCCAGGTGGACGCGCCCCAGACCATCTACGACCTGCCCGCCGACCGCGAGACCGCCTGTTTCGTGGGCGCGCCCCAGATCAACCTGTTCGAGGGCGTTTATGACGAAGGTACGGGCAACGTCCGCATCGCGGCGGCCGGGGTCACCCTGGCCGCTCCCGCCCACCTGGCCGCAGCACTCAAGGCCAAGGGCCGCGGGTTCGAGCTGGGCATCCGCCCGGAGAACCTGGCCCTGACCTCCCCGGAGGACGCCCCGGCGGCGGGCGAGCTGGTGGACATCGAGCCCCTCGGGCCCAAGTCCGTGGCCACGGTGCGCGTCAAGGACGCGGAGTTCCGCGTGCTCATCGACAGCCGCGACGTGCCCGGCCTGGCGCTCAACGAGCCCATCGGCGTGACCCCGGTGCACACCGAGCGCATGGTCGCCTTCGACATCGAGACAGGGTTGCGGCTGCGGGCATGATCAACATCTTCGTCACCTACCGGTGCAACCTGGCCTGTTCCTACTGCTTCGCCAGGGAGCTGCACGCCGAGTACCCCGAGGACCTGACCGAGGCCGGCTTCGACCGGCTCCTCGAATGGATGGAACGGGCGCAGCTCCCGGCCGCGGCCTTCATCGGCGGCGAGCCGACCCTGCACCCGCTGCTGGCGTACATGATCGAGCGCACGGCCGAGGCGGGCATCTCCCCGGTGCTGTTCACCAACGGGCTGTTCCCCTCGGAACTGGCCGACCGGCTCGCGCCCGTGGTCTCCAACTTCGTGGTCAACTGCAACGAGCCGTCCATGTACACGGAAAAGCAGGCCGCGCTGCTGGACGCGAACCTGTCGCGCATAGCGGCCTCCGGGGCCCGGCTGACCTTCTCCAAGAACTTCTCGAGCCGGTACTGCGAGTACGACTACCTGCTCGAGGCGTGCGCGAAATACGGGGTGCAGTCCGTGCGCTACGACATCTCCCGGCCGTCCATCTCGGCGGGCAATGACCACTTCACCAACGACGACACCCGGCGGATCATCTCGCACATCGTCCGTTTCGTGAAGGCGTGCGAGGAGCGGGGCGTGCGCACCGGGCTTGATTGCAGCGTTCGATTGTGCGACCTCAGGATCGAGGATCGGAACTACCTGGAGCGGGTGTCCATGAAGTTTTCCGGGGTTTGCCATCCGTCCATCGACGTGCACCCGGACCTGTCCGCGTCCTATTGCCTGCCCATGCGCGACATCTCGGTGCCGGACGTGACCGCCTTCCCCAACCAGGACGCGGTCATGTGGCATTTCGCCGAGCGGGTGCGGCCCATCCGCAAGGCCAACGTGTCCACGGACTGCCTGGAATGCCGGGACTTCATGCGCCGCTGCCAGGGCGGGTGCATGGCCCTGCGCCGGGCCTCGGGCCTGGCCTGTTGTGAACCGGACTCAGACGGTCAAGAAAAGGAAACAGAAGAATGAGCCAACGCAAGATCGTCACCACCTGTACCCGCGACTGTCCCAACTCCTGCGGGCTCATCGCCACCGTGGAGAACGGGCGGCTGGTCAAGCTCTCGGGCGATCCGGACCATCCCCTGACCGGCGGCGCGGCCTGCCACAAAACCGCCAAGTACATCAAGCGCGTGTACAGCGCCGAGCGGATCACCCACCCCCTGCGCAAGGTGGACGGGCAGTGGCGGCGGGCCACCTGGGACGAGGTCCTGGACCTGGTGGCCGATAAGCTCAAATCGGTGGTGGCCGAGTCCGGGCCTGAGGCGGTCCTCTATTACCAGGGGTACGGCGAGCGCACGGCCCTCAAGCTCCTGAACAAGTATTTCTTCAACCTGCTCGGCGGGGCCACGACCATGCGCGGCTCCCTGTGCGGCGGGGCGGGGCAGGGGGCCCAGAACCTCGACTTCGGCGAGCGCGTGTCCCACGACCCGCTGGACCACTTCAATTCCAGATCCATGATCCTGTGGGCGCGCAACCCGGTGTCCACCAACATCTCCCTGGTCAGGATCGCCAAGGACATCAAGAAGCGCGGCGGCCGCGTGGTGGTCGTGGACCCGGCGCGCAGCCTGTCCGTGAACATCGCCACCCATCACGTGCGGCCCAAGCCCGGCCGCGACGGCTGCCTGGCCATGGCCGCGGCCAAGCTCATCCTGGAGGCCGGGGCCGAGGACCGCGATTTTATCGAGAACCGGGCCGAGGGCTGGGCCGAGTACAAGGGTATCCTGGATTCCTTTTCCGTGCCCGAGCTCTGCTCCCTGGCCGGAGTCCCGGTCACGGACGCGGAGCTTTTGGCCGACACGCTGATGAACCAGTTTCCGACCTCCATCCTGCTCGGCTGGGGGCTGCACCGCCACGAGTACGCCCACTACGCCATCCGGCCCATCGACGCGCTCGGCGGCGTCGCGGGCATCCTCGGCGTGGCGGGCGGCGGGGTCAGCCAGGGGTTCGAGGAATACGGCCCCTACGATCAGGCGTACTGGGGCGACCACCTGCACCCGGACCACCGGACCCTGCTCATCGCCAAGGTGGGCGAGGAGATCCTGAACGCCCGCGACCCGGAGATCCGCATGATCGTGGTCACGGCGGGCAACCCGGTGTGCATGGCCCCCAACGCGGACAAGATCGTCAGGGCGTTCAGGAAGGCCCAGATGGTCGTCTATTCCGGCCATTTCCTGGACGACACCGCCGAACTGGCCGATATATTCTGGCCCGCCACGACCTTTCTTGAGGAAGACGACCTCATGGCCAGCTACGGCCACAATTTCGTGGGGCCGGTCAATGCGGCCATCGAGCCGGTGGGCGAGACCAAATCCGAATTCCAAATGTTCCAGGAACTGGCCGGGCGGTTCACGTTCGCCTGCCAATACCAGCGGTCCGTGGACCAATGGCTGCAGGCCATCTGCGCCCCGCTCTGGCAGCAGGGCACGGACCTCGAAAGCCTGCGCAAGGGCCCGTTCCGCCTGGAAGCGCCCATGGTCCCGTATGCGGACGGCATGTTCCCCACCGAGTCCGGCAAGTTCCGGTTCATGACCGAGTTCGATCCGGCCGTGCTCCAGGACGAGGACCCGGAGTACCCCTACAAGCTCCTGACCATCGCGCCTCACGGTTACATCTGTTCCGAGCGCACCCTGGCCGAGCACGACGCCCTGCCGGAGGTCGTCCTGAGCACGGCCGAGGCCCGCAAGCGGGGCTTGACCGACGGCGGCCATGTGGTCGTGCGCAGCCCATACGGCCGACTCATGGCCCTGCTCAAGGTGGACGAGGCCATGCGCCACGACGTGCTCATCACCGAGCGCGGCGGCTGGAACAAGGCGGGCCACGGGTTCAATTTCCTGACCAAGGACATCGCGTCCGTGGTGGGCCAGGGCACCCCGTTCTACGAGTCCAGGGTCACGGTGGAGCCGTGCCCCAAGGACGGCGTCGTCGGTTCGAGCGTGCTGGTGGTCCAGCACTCGGACGAGTCGCCCGGCGGCAATTTCACCAAGGAGCTGGCGCGGCAGGGCTGCGTCCTGACCACGATCATGCCCACGGAAGGGGACCCGCTTCCGGCCACGCCCGACGGCTTCGACCGGCTGGTGGTTCTGGGCGGCCCGCAGCACGCCTTCGACGACGAGAAGACGCCGCATTTCCCGGCGCTGCTGCAACTGATGCGCGACTTCGACGCGGCCGGAAAGCCCGTGGCGGGCATCTGCCTGGGCTGCCAGCTCCTGGCCCGCGCGCACGGCGCCGGGGCCTGGACCATGCCCGCGCTGGAGTTCGGCTACGTGCCGCTCTCCCTGACCGGGGCGGGCCGTGCCGACCCCGTCCTGGGCCAGGCCGGGCCGGTGCCGCCGCTCATGGAATTCCACGAGGACTCCTTCGACCTGCCCGAGGGGGCCGAACTGCTGGTCACGGGCGCGGACTGCGCCAATCAGTGCTTCCGCGTCGGCCGCGCGTCCTACGGGTTCCAGTTCCACCTGGAGCTGGATTCCCTCGGTGCGCAGGCGTGGTTCGACGAGTTCGAGCGCGGCGACATCGATGCCTACGCCAAGTATCGCGGCCAGTTCACCAAAGAGTTTTTCGCCGAGATGCGCAGCCGGTTTCCGCTGCTCGTTCCGCAGTCCGGGGACTTCTGCCGGAACGTGGCCCGGAACTGGCTCAAGCTCTAGGCCCCGCGCCCGAAAGGGAAAGGGGAGCCTCCTTCCGGGAGGCTCCCCTTTTTTGTCGTTTTGTCGGCATTCCCCGGCGGGGCCGGGCCTAATGGTCCGATTCCCCTTCAATCCGTTCAGGCCGGTTGCCAGAGATAGGTGCTCGCGGCCTTGCCGATGATGGTCAGCCGGAAGTGCTCGTCGCACGGGCGGCCCGTCGCGCCGCAGCAGACGTGCAGGGGCAGCAGGTGCTCCTCGCGCGGGTGGCAGTAGCGGGCGTGCGGGGCGTCCTCCCAATGGACCAGCCGCGCCGAGCGTTCGTCCTGGCTCAGGGCCGGGTCGGCGCAGGTTTCGACGAGCCAGTGCTGGAACTCGTCGTTGGCCTTGGTGGTCTCGGCCGTGTCCGGGGTGAAGAAGGCGCGCATGTTGTGGAAGGAGAACCCCGAGCCGAGGATGAGCAGGTTCTCAATATCGAGCCCGGCCAGGGCCTCGCCCAGGGCCAGGTGCGCGGCCGGGGCGAGTCCCTTGATCAGCGACAGCTGGACGCAGGGGATGTCCGCCTCGGGGTACATGATCTTTAGCGGAACGAACAGGCCGTGGTCGAAGCCGCGCTCCCCCTCCGTGCCGCAGGGCAAGCCGCGCGCGGCCAGGGCCTCGCGCACGGCGCCGGACAGGGCGTCGTCCCCGGGGGCGGGGTAGGCGATCTCGTAGGACTCCGGCGGGAAGCCGTAGTAGTCGTAATAGAGCGGCTGGTCGGCCCCGACGGTCACGGTCGGCGCGGCCTCCTCCCAGTGCGCGCTGACCACCAGGATGGCGGACGGCCTGACGATGCGCGAGGCGAGGACCTTGAGGTTGTCGATCATCTCCGCGTGGCCGGGGTCGTCCAGCAGGGGCAGGGGGCCCGCCCCGTGGGAGACGTAGATCACGGCCGGGGAGCCGTGTCGGGTATCGTTCATGGCGTTTCCTTATATTTCGGGCGGCTCGGCCGCCTGTTCGGCCAGTTCGAGGGCCAGGGCGCGCAGCTCCCCGCCCCGTTCCAGGCCGTCGAGGAAGCGTTGGGGGATGCCGGACAGCCCCACCTGGGCCCCGACGAGGGTCCCGGCCAGGATGGCCCGGACCTGGTTCTGCCCGCCCCCGTTGAGCGCGTGCAGCACGGCCGATTCGAAGTCGTCACGGAAGCGGGCCGCCAGGTAATAGGCCGCCGGGAGCATGTGGTAGATGGCGCAGGGCATGCCGTAGACCAGGGAGACCTTCCAGGCGGGCTCGATGCGGATGTCCGGATCGGCTGCGGCCCGGGCCATGTAGCTCGGCGAGAGCAGGGCGTCGGGCGAGGCGAAGCGGCCCGCGCGCGGCGGGTCCGGGTCGCCGGGGCGCGGGGGCTTGAGCCCGTCGCGGGTCACGGCGTGGAAGGGCAGGGCGTTTTTCTTGACGAGGTCCATGAGCTTGTCGGACAGGCTCGCGTCGAGCGCGTTCCCCTGGACGAGCTGGGCGAGCACCGCGCCGTAGGCCACGGTCAGGGACAGGACCAGGTCGTCGGACTGGGTCAGGGCCGCGTTGCGGCTGACCGCCTCGGCCAGGCGGCCCGGATCGAGGGCGTAGCGCACGGCGATGGCCAGGGTGCGCTCGATGGCCTCGGTGGTGTCGGCGTGCCCGGCGGTCTGGCCCCAGGGGAGTTTTTGCTCCACCCGCCTGCGCCAGGCCTCTCGGATGGACTGGCTGGTGTAGCCGCCGGGACCGTTGGCCGGTTGCCCGTTGAGCAGGGGGAAGAGCTCTTCGTCCATGCGGCGGCAGAAGTCCGCCTCGTCGTATTCGCCGCGCTCGGTGAGGGAGCGGGCGGTCAGTTCGAGGATGAACCCGGACTGGGACGACTGCCCGGCCTTCATGCCGTCGTGGTAGCGGCCCGGCCTGGGGTCGGTGTAGCCGGTGATCCACGGGCCGTAGTCGCGGCGCAGTTCGTCCAGGTCGTAGTACCAGTGGGGGCCCAGCCCCAGCGCGTCGCCGATCCAGGCGCCCATCAGCGCGCCCGCCGCGCGGTCCCGCATGCCCTCGTTCGTCATGTCGCCTCCGATGTTGCCGGTCGGGGAAGGCGGATCGCCGTCCCATGCACAGCGTACGGCGGATGGATATTTTTCGGAAGTTTTTTTCCGCATTGCGCCAAAGAGTAGCCCCGCCCCTCCATTGCGGAAGGGCGGGGGTCCTTTCGGGGCGTTATCTCCGAACCGTCAGATGATGGTGTTGACGACCGAGCCCTTGGCGTAGGGGCCGAGGACGTCGGTCTGGAAGTTGTAGCTTTGGGCCAGGCCGGCCTTGTCCGCCGTCGAGGTCCCGGGGTTCATGTAATCCAGGGTTTTCGAGACGAGCGACGCCTCGGCGGAGACCTTGTCCACCGGAGCGGGGCTCGGGCCGCTGTCGTTCATGTAGTCCAGGGTCTCGGAAACCACGGCAGCGCCGAACGTCTGTTGGTCGAACGGCGAGTAGCTTCCGAATCCGCCGATTGCCATGGTCATACGCACTCTCCTGCCTTCAGGGCGGAAATAACGCCTATCCGCCTTTTCGGCATTTTCCCGTATATCTTTAGGGTAGGTTGAGGAAAAATATAGCCAATGAATACAAACGGGTGTATGGAGAGAATAGGGAGAGGCCCATGAACATCGATTATATATGGCTCGTCGTCGCCTTCGCGATCACCGCCGTCGTCGGCGTGGTGCTGCACCGCTGGCAGCGGCCGGTGCTGCCCAGGCTCTACGTCTGGATCACCCTGGCCGGGACTCTGTTCGCCACCTATTACATATTAAACGTGTTTTTTGGGACCGGCCGCACGGGTTGGCCATGATGCCGCTTGGGAGGGAGCGATGGACAGGACATTGATGCTGATTGCCGCCGTGGCGGCGGGAGCGGGCGTGGCCGCCCTGGCCGTCTGGAGGCTCAAGTCGCGCTGCGCGCCGTGAGTGCTGACGTACGCGGCCATCGGCGCGGGTATCGTCGTGTTCTATATTCTCGAGTATCTGTTCGGCTAGGACTGTTCCCAGTCCTTGACCTCGTCCCACAGTCCGTTCATCTCGTCCAGGCCCAGGTCGGTCAGGACGAGGCCGCGCATCTCGGCCAGCTCCTCCATCTTGGCGAACCGGGCCAGGAACTTCTGGTTGGCGAAGTCGAGCGCCGCGTTGGCCTTGATGCCCTTGCGCCTGCCCAGCTCCACCAGGGTGAACAGGTAGTCGCCGAATTCCTTTTCCGATTCCTCGGCGTGGCCCGAGGCCATGGCCTCCTGCCATTCGTCCCATTCCTCCTTGAGGTGGGCCTCCACGTCCCGGTCGGATTCCCAGGTGAACCCATTGCGGGCGGCCTTGGAGTTGATGCGGTAGGCCTTGAGCATGGGCGGCAGGCCCGAGGGCAGGGAGTCGAAGACCCGCTTGCGGTTGGTGCCCTTGTTCTCCTCGCGCTTGGTCTTTTCCCAGTTGTCCCACAGCTCGGTGATGTCGTCGAAGTGCTTGTCGCCGAACACGTGGGGGTGGCGGCGGATCATCTTGGCCGCGCTGTAGTTCAGCGAGTCGGCCAGGGTGTGGGAGCCCTTCCGCTCGTACAGGGTGGCCATGAACAGGAGGATGAACATGACGTCACCCAGTTCCTCCATGGCCTCGCGGGCGTCGCCCGAGCGGATGCCCTCGATCAGTTCGAAGGCCTCCTCGGCCAGGTAGTCGCACAGGGTCAGCGGGGTCTGTTCCTTGTCCCAGGGGCAGCCGCCGGGCGCGATCAGGGCGTCGATGACCCCGAGCAGCTCGCGCATGGCCAGGGCCGGGGCGTCATGTTTCGTTTCGCTCATGGCGAATCTCCTTGCAAGAAAGGGAAAGCGGGTTGTGAAAACCGGCACTACTCGGCGTCGTCGCTGCGCCGGATGCCCAGCGCGCTCTTGGCCGAGTCCAGGGCCTGGGGCAGGTCGACGTATTCGCCCATCTTGTCCACCATGTGCTGCGCCTTGGGCACGATGTACGATTCATTGAGAATGTCGGACTTGGGGGCGAAGGTCTGGAGGAACATCAGTCCCACCAGGCAGATGAGCATGCCTTCGAGCAGGCCGAAGACGCCGCCCAGGGTGCGGTCGATCCAGCCGAGCAGGGAGATCTCCAGCACGCTGCGGATCAGTTTGGTCACCAGCCAGACCACCACCAGGGTGCCGATGAAGATCAGCGAGTAGGACAGGGCGCTGACCGTGATGTCGCTCGAGATGTACATCTTGAGGTGCGGGGCCAGGGCGTCGTCGAAGCGGGAGGCCAGGAAAATGGCCAGGACCACGGCGATCAGCGACAGGACTTCCTGCACCAGGCCGCGGAAGAGACCGCGCAGGACGAAAAGGGCGACAATGCAGATGAGAATGATGTCCAGAAAATTCATGTAAATGCACCCATGGTCGGCTGAAGTGAACTTCCTCACAGAGCCCTAGCAAACTGAGGCTGAAATGTGAACCGGATTCGAGACATATTTTTGCAAGGGGTCGTCCCGGGAAATTCGCGCCGGGGTTGTGTCCCTTGCTGAACTCGGCTACATGAACACCAATCGCCTGTCTTTTTGCAAGGAGTCGTGAATGCAGGTCCATGAGACGGAATTCCCCGGTCTGCTCGTCCTGGTTCCCAAGGTATTCCAGGATGAACGGGGCTTTTTTCTGGAAAGCTACAACGCCGGGCATTTCCGTGAGATCGGCATAGACTGCGGGTTCGTCCAGGACAACCACGCCTACTCCAGGGACGTCGGCGTGCTGCGCGGGTTCCATTTCCAGGTGCCGCCCATGGCCCAGGCCAAGCTGGTCTGGGTGACGCGGGGCGCGGTCCTGGACGTGGTCGTGGACCTGCGCAAGGGGGCGCCCACCTACGGACAGGCCGAGCACGTCATCCTGAGCGCCGCCAATTTCAAGCGCATGTTCATCCCCAAGGGTTTCGGCCACGCGTACGTGACCATCATGCCGGACACCGAGTTCCAGTACAAGGTGGACGCGCCGTATTCGCCTGCCCACGAGGGCGGCCTGGCCTGGGACGACCCGGACATCGGCATGGACTGGACGCCCGCCCTGCAGGGCAGGGAGCCCATTCTTTCCGAAAAGGACCGGCGGCTGCCCGGACTGGCCGGTTTCGAATCCCCCTTTACCTTCGAGGACTGATCCATGACCCGAACCGATCCGGTCGCTCCGTCGTTCGCCGAGGACTGCCACGCCATCATCCTGGCGGGCGGGTCCGGCACCCGGCTGTGGCCCCTCTCCCGGAACCTGCTGCCCAAGCAGCTGCTGGTCCTGGGGGGCACGTCCACCCTGTTGCAGCAGACCGTGGCCCGCGTGCTCGCGGTCTTCCCCCCGGACCATATCTGGGTGGTGACCAACGAGGAGCACGTCTTCGAGGTGCGCAAGCAAGTGGCGGGCCTGGACAAGGGGCTGGAAGGGCAGGTCCTGGCCGAGCCGCTGGGCCGCAACACTCTGCCCGCCATCATGCTCGGCCTGGACAGGGTGGTGGAGGCCAATCCCAAGGCCCTGGCCGCCGTGTTCCCGTCCGACCATCTCGTCAGCGACGGCAAGGCGTGGGCCCGCGACCTGGCGCGCGCCTCCGAGCTGGCCGCGCAAAAGCGCTTCGTGACCTTCGGCGTGCAGCCGGACAAGCCCGAGACCGGCTACGGGTACATCGCCCTGGGCGAGGACCTCGGGGGCAACGCCTTTGCGGTCCAGGGGTTCGTGGAGAAGCCCGACTTCCTGACCGCGGACCGGTTCCTGCGCGAGGGCACCCACCTGTGGAACAGCGGCATGTTCCTGTTCTCGGCCAAGCATTTTTTGACCCAGGTGGCCCGGTGCGAGCCTGCCCTGTGGGAGTGGTGGATGGGCCGGGACGAGGCCCCGCTGGTCCAGGGGTACCGCGACATCCCCAACATCTCGGTGGACTACGGCGTGGTCGAGAAGATCGACAACATCACCGTGGTCAAGGCCGGGTTCGAGTGGGACGACCTGGGCAGCTGGGAGGCCATGTACCGGCTGGGCGACAAGGACGCGGACGGCAACGTGGTCCGGGGCGACGTCCTGGCCATGCACTGCGCGAACTGCCTGCTCATCAGCGAGGGCGGCAAGCTGGCCGTGTCCGGGCTCAAGGATATGATTATGGTCCAGACCCGGGACGCCACCCTGGCCTGTCCCATGGACCAGGTGCAGACCGTGCGCGACGTGGTCGCCGCCCTCAAGGCCCAGGGCAGCCGGCTGGTGGAGAGCCACACCACGGTGTACCGCCCGTGGGGCAACTACACGGTGCTGGAGGAGGGGCCGCAGTACAAGATCAAGCGCATCCAGGTCACGCCCGGGGCGCGCCTGAGTTCGCAGATGCACCATCACCGCAGCGAGCACTGGGTGGTGGTGGACGGCACGGCCGAGGTGGAGGTGGACAACGAGCCGCGAATTCTGGTGGAGAACCAGTCGGTTGACATTCCCAAGGCCTCCCAGCACCGGCTGGCCAATCCGGGCAAGGTCCCGCTGAACATCATCGAGATACAGAGCGGGCCGTACCTGGAGGAAGACGACATCGTCCGTTTCGACGATGTCTACGGCCGGGTGAAGAAATAGATTTCCGGTCGATTGTTGCTGGCTACCAATTGGAATATTTAGTGTTTTACCTGCTCAAGAGTTCGTGAAAATTTTCATATTCTCTTGACACCAAAACGATTGGTGCCTTATGGAAACGTAGTTCAATTGGTGTGATTTTCACATTAACTTTAGAGTGATGGGGCGAGGTTATGGAGGAAAGAAAAGCATCAAAACGGTGTGGAGGGGTGTTCCCCTTTATCATCGGCTTCCTGGCTACCTGCGTCTTGGGGTGGGCTGTTATCCCCGGTCTGTTCTTCGAAAAGGAGGAACAACCCGTTTGGTTCAGCCACGCCGTGCACGTGGAAGGTCAGGGAATGGATTGCGAAAGCTGTCACTATTTCCGGGATGACGGCACCTACGCCGGTTTCCCGACCAACGAAGTCTGCGCCGAATGTCACGCGGTCGATCCCGAAGAGGCCCAGGCGGCCATTGCGGAGGAAGGCATCGACCCGACCGACTACGACGCCATCATGAAGGCCGGCATCGGCGCCATCGAGGACAATCTGGCTTCCTCGGACGAGGACAAGATGCAGGCCGAACGCGAGTACGTGGTCAAGTATCTTATCCAGGGCAAGGAAGTCCCCTGGCTGAATTACCAGTACCAGCCGGACAACGTCTACTTCTCGCACGCTTCGCACATGAGCCTCTCCATCGAGGACTTGGCGAGCCTGAAGAAGGAATTGTCCGACGTGGTCGATCCCTCGGTCTTCGAGGGCGAGGCCCCCGAGCAGAACTGCAACCTCTGCCATCCGAAGGACATCCAGGCGAACGATGTGCCGCCGGCCTTGGAGCGCAACATCCTGTCCGGGTACAGCAAGACCACCATGAAGATGTGGAAGTGCGAACGGTGTCACGCCCTCAAGGGCCAGCCCAACGCCTGCTACACCTGTCACAAGTAAAGGGGTACTGAGAATGAGCGTAGCACGCAGAACTTTTATTCAGTTGGGTGCGGGCGCCACCGTCGGTATTCTTTTTACTCCGACGGTCTGGAAAGCCCTTGATGATGTCTCCATCTGGACGCAGAACTGGCCCTGGATCCCCACGTTGAAATACGGGGCGGTCGAGAACAGGCCCACCGTGTCCAAGATGTGCGAGTCCGGTTGCGCCGTGAAGGTCCGGACCGTTGCCGGTGAGCCCTTCGGGACCATGGGCAACGTTGACAACCCGATCTCGGGAGGCGGCATCTGCCCCCTGTGCGCCAACGGCGTCCAGGTCAAGAACAGCCCCAACCGGATCAAGGCCCCCATGCTGGACGGCCAAGAGATTTCCTGGGAGAAAGCCCGGGAGGTCGTGGCCGAAAAGCTGGCCGCCGCCGGTTCCAAGATCGCGGTCATCTCCGGCGATCAGACCGGCACCGCCAATGAGGTCTTCTCCGCGCTGCTGGCCGACAAGGGCAGCGACGCCTTTTATGTAATGCCCTGCGACATGCAGGCGGCCGACAAGGCCTGGACCGGCCTGATGGGCGGCTCCGGCCAGATCGGCTACGACCTGGAAGGGGCCGACCTGGTCCTCCTGGCCGGGGCCGACGCCCTGGAATCCTGGGGGCCGACGGTCGCCAACCTCAAGTCGTTCGCGGCCAACGAGTCCGGCAAGTTCATCTTCGCCGGTCCCATGCAGACCAAGACCGCTTCCGTGACCTCCAAGTGGGTCCCGGTTCCGGCCGAGGGCATGGCCGCCTTCACCCTGGGCATCGCCTACTATGTCCTGCAGGCCGGTAAGTCCGTCAATACGGACGACTTCGGCCAGTTCAAGGCCATGGTCATGAGCGAGTACACCCCGGCCAAGGTCGAGGCAGCCACCGGCGTCAAGGCCGACCAGATGGCCGCCCTGGCCAAGCAGCTGCTGACCGCCTCCAACCCGGTGGTCGTTCCGGCCGGCCCGGTCGCGGCCCACGGCGCGGCGTTCGCGCTGAACCTGCTGCTCGGCGGCGCCATGAAGGCCCTGCCCGAGTTCGCCAAGGCCATCCCCTCCGCCATGAGCCGCTCCGAGATGCTCAAGGCGGACATCCTGGAAGGCGTGGACACCGACCTGCTGTTCGTCTACGAGGCCAACCCCGCCTACGCCCTGCCCGAAAAGGTCAAGGCCGGCTTCACCGTCGCCTTCGACGTGGTCCAGACCGAAACCACGGCCACGGCCAACCTGGTCCTGCCGAGCCTGCATCCCTATGAGCGGTTCGACGACCTGGTCAGCCCCTACGGCATGGCCGCCGCCACCTATTCCCTGGGCGTGCCGGTCTGCAAACCGTCGGTCGACGCGTCCTCCGCCGCCACCTTCATCCTCGGCCTGGCCGACCTCGGCTTCGAGTCCTTCGAAGAGGTCCTCGGCGCCAAGGTGGAGGCCATCGGCGCGGACATGGATGCCCTGCAGGGCGGCGAGGCTTACGTGGTCGAGGGCGAGGCCCCGATGGCCGCCTCTCTTGCTGCCAACGTGCTGGGCAAGGCTGCGGTTCCCGTCAAGGGCACCGGCGCCGTGGGGCTGGCTCCCTACACCCTGCTCAACGTCGGCACCGCCAACCAGGCCACCACGCCCAACGCGCCGTGCACCATCAGCAACAACCAGCTGGTCGGCGACCACATGGTCGTGATGATGGGTTCGGCCACCGCCAAGCAGCTCGGCGTATCCGTCGGGTCCAAGGTCAAGCTCTCCGGCGGGAAGGGCGAATGCGAAGCCCTGGTGCAGATCTTCGAAGGCGTCATGCCCGGCGTCGTGGCCGCTCCCCTGGGGTTGGGCCACACCGTGGGCGACGAGTTCTCGAAGGGCAAGGGCGATAATGTCTACAAGATCCTCACGGTGAGCTCGGAGGCTGCCGCCGGCGCCTCCACATGGGCCGGTTCCACTGTGAACGTCGCCAAAATCTAGGGGGAACCGTCAATGCAAACGAAAGAATTCAAAATCAGATGGGGCATGGTCATTGATATTGACAAATGCACCGGCTGCGGGGCCTGCATGGTCGGCTGCCAGGTGGAGAACAATATCGCTCCCATGACCAAGAGCGACCCCTATAACTATGTTCAGGCCCTGACCAAGCCGCGCGACGACGCGTCCAACAAGCTCAGGACCCTGACGTGGATGAACGTCTACGAACTGTCCAACGGCAAGGCGTTTCCGGAACACGAGACCGCCTACCTGCCGCGTCCCTGCATGCAGTGCGGCAGCCCGGCCTGCGTGCCCGTCTGCCCGGTCGTGGCCACGGACAAGAACGAGGAGGGCGGCATCGTCTCCCAGATCTACCCCCGTTGCATCGGATGTAGATACTGCATGGCCGCCTGCCCCTACCATGCCCGGTACTTCAACTGGTGGGATCCCCTCTGGCCGGAAGGCATGGACAAGGGCTTGAGCCCGTCCACCTCCGTGCGTCCGCGCGGCGTGGTCGAGAAGTGCAGCTTCTGCCACTCCCGCTACCTGCAGGCCAAAGACAAGGCCCGCCTGGACGGCGAGGATCCGATGAACCTGCCCGAGGGCGCGTACACCACGGCCTGTGCAGACATCTGCCCGACCAAGGCGATCACCTTCGGCGACCTGAACAACCCGGAGCACAAGGTGCATGAGCTGTCCAAGAGCCCGCACGCGTTCCGTCTGCTCGAGAAGCTGGGTCTGCACCCGCAGGTCTACTACATGTCCGAGCGCGAATGGGTCCGCAAGCAGGGCGACAACTACAACGCCGAAGCCGGCGGACACCACTAGGAGGCTGAACAATGGATAGCAAACTCTTCCCGGAAGGGGCGCAGCGCTGCTCTTTCGGCAAGTTCCTGATTTGGACAGCCGTCATTCTGGCCTTCTTCCTGTGGGGCCTCTATGCCGCCGTGCTCGTCCTCTACAATGGAATCGGCACCACCGGCCTGGACAACTACTTCGGGTTCGGTGCCTGGATCACCTTCGACCTGGCCGTGATCGCCTTGGGCGCCGGCGCGTTCTTCACCGGCCTGCTCAAGTACATCCTCAAGATCAAACAGCTTGAGAAGATCATCAACCTGACCGTCGTCGTGGGCTTCATCTGCTACTCCGGGGCCATGCTGGTCCTGACGCTCGACATCGGGCAGCCCGGCCGCGCATGGTTCGGGTACTGGCATCCGAACGTCCACTCCATGCTGACCGAAGTCATCTTCTGCATCACCTGCTACTGCACCGTCCTGATCATCGAGTTCATCCCGCTGGTCCTGGAGCAGAAGCAGCTGAACAAAATTCCCTTCATCCACGCTCTGGCCCACAACATGCATGTGAACATGGCGCTGTTCGCCGGTATCGGCGCGTTCCTGTCCACCTTCCACCAGGGTTCCCTGGGCGGCATGTACGGCGTCCTGATCGGCCGTCCCTTTGCCTTCCGCGAGGGCTTCTTCATCTGGCCGTGGACCTTCTTCCTGTTCGTCCTCTCCGCCGTGGGTTCCGGGCCGGTCTTCACCGTCCTGGTCGCCACCTTCATGGAGAAGCTGACCGGCAAGAAACTCGTGGACTACAAGACCAAGGCCCTCATGGGCAAGATCGCCGGCACCATGCTGACCGTCTACATGTTCTTCAAGATCCTGGACACCTGGGCGTGGGCCACCGGCTACCTGCCCTCCGTGGGCCTGACCTTCGACGAGATGTTCTACGGCCTGGTCTACGGCAAGTGGCTGCTCTACACGGAGATCGTCCTGTGCGGCGTGGTTCCGGCCATCATGCTGATCACCCCGTCCATCCGCAACCGTCCGGCCCTGCTGTACACCGCGGCCATCCTGGACTGCGCGGGCGTGTCCCTGAACCGGTACATCTTCACCGTCCAGACCATCGCCTTCCCGGCCATGCCGTTCGACTCCTGGCAGGTTTACGCCCCCAACTGGGTGGAGTACGCCTCCTCGATCATGATCGTGGCCTACGGCTTCCTGGTCCTGACCCTGGTGTACCGCTATCTGCCGCTGTTCCCGCAGGAACGCGAGCTGAACTAGGTCCGTCTCCCCATCACCAACAAGAGACCGCTCCCCGGAGCGGTCTTTTTTTTGGGGCAAGGGCGGAACGGCTTCCGGCCTCGCCTTCCCCTCCCGTGCAAGGGCACTGAGTCCCCGTCTTTTTTTTTTTCGCGGCGCGAAGGGCGGAATTCCGGTTGTCCAGGCGCGGCGGGCCGTTCCCGGACGGGGGCGGAGTGCCTGATGAGGATTTATACCCGGTTTGCCTGATGGTCGAAAAGGGCGTATTCATTGTGCAATAGACTGCCCTTGACCGGAGGGCGGGAACGGGGCGGCACACCTTTCAGCGGAGGAGAGGGACCATGACGGCGAGTGTCAGGACGATCGTGGCGGTTGCAGTGCTGTTGGCTTCGGCCCTTTTGCTGTCCGCCTGCGGGGACGCGCCGAAAGAGGAGCGGGCGGAATCGGGCGGCGGGGCGGCGGGGCGGGAAACGGCCTCGGCGGAGGCTCCGGCCGACGCCTACAAGGCCGGGGAGCCGACCTTCGTGACCATCGGCACCGGGGGCATCTCCGGGGTCTATTATCCCGCGGGCGGGGCTATCGCCAACATGGTCAACCTCAAGCGCGACAAGTACAACATCCGGGCCACGGTGGAGGCCACGGGCGGGTCCGTGTTCAACATCAACGCGGTCATCGCGGGCGACCTCCAGTTCGGCATCGCCCAGGCCGACCGCCAGTTCCAGGCTGTGCACGGCATCGCCGAGTGGCAGGAGCGGGGCCCGCAGAAGAAGCTGCGCGCCGTGTTCTCGCTGCATCCCGAGACCGTAACCCTGGTGGCCGGAGAGGACACCGGCATCCGGGACATCCGCGACCTCAAGGACAGGCGGGTCAACATCGGCAACCCCGGTTCGGGCCAGCACCAGAATTCCCTGGACGCCCTGAACGCCGCAGGACTGGACCTCGGCGACATCCAGGCCGTGGAGGTCAAGGCCACGGAGGCCATCGAGATGCTCGAGGCGGGCACCCTGGACGCCTTCTTCTACACCGTGGGCCATCCCTCGGCGGCCATCCTGAAGATCGCCCGAGGCAAGCGCAAGGTGCGCATCGTGCCCATCGTCGGGGTGGACACCCTGTTCGTCCTGCATCCCTATTATGTGCCGTCGAGCATCAACATGCACTATTACCCCGGTGCGGCCGACGCGGGCACGGCCGTGGAGAGCTTCGGGGTCAAGGCCACGCTGGTCACGTCGAGCGACGTTCCGGCGTCCATCGTCTACGCCGTGACCCGGGAGGTCTTCGAGAACCTCGAGGCCTTCAAGGCGCAGCAGCCCGCCTTTGCCGGATTGACAAAAATGGGCATGCTCCAGGGATTGTCCGCGCCCATCCACCAGGGGGCCGCGCGTTACTACCGCGAAGCCGGGCTGGAATAGCCGCCACGCACAGCCCGGCGGTCGGTGTCCGAGCTGTCCGGCCGGAATCCGGCGTGATCGGAATTCCCCGGGGCAGGGGATGGAAACGGTTCCTCCCGCAGCGGATCAGGCCCAGAAATCCGACACGAAATCGTCTCGAAGCGGGTGTTGACAAAGTTGTATTTTTCCCCGGACGCCTTGACTTTATTTCAATTTCAGACAATATTTTTTGTCTGTGACTGAGGCTCCGTCGGTCTGTCTTGGCACGTGGCGGATTGGAGGGGGCTCTTATTTTTCTTATCACATTCAGGTCCGGAGACAGCTGCAAATGGCAATGATTGAAGTGCAGAAACTGCACAAATGGTATGGCGATTTTCACGTTCTGCAGGGGATCACCGAATCCGTGAACAAGGGCGAGGTGCTGGTCATCTGCGGCCCGTCCGGGTCCGGCAAGTCCACCTTCATTCGCTGTATCAACAGGCTCGAGGAATACCAGAAGGGGCAGATCCTGTTCGACGGGAAGAACATCCTGGACAAGGACGTCAATATCAACGATCTGCGGGCCGAGATCGGCATCGTATTCCAGCAGTTCAATCTCTATCCCCACCTGTCCGTGCTGCGCAACGTCACCCTGGCCCCCACCAAGGTCAAGAACATGCCCAAGGACCAGGCCGAGGAGATCGCTCTTTCCCTGCTCGAACGGGTGGGCATCCACGACCAGGCCCACAAGTATCCGGCCGAGCTCTCCGGCGGCCAGCAGCAGCGCGTGGCCATCGCCCGCTCCCTGGCCATGAAGCCCAAGGTCATGCTCTTCGACGAGCCCACCTCGGCCCTTGACCCGGAGATGATCAACGAGGTCCTCAACGTCATGAAGGACCTGGCGCGGGAGGGCATGACCATGCTCTGCGTGACCCACGAGATGGGCTTCGCTCGCGAAGTGGCCGACCGGGTCCTGTTCATGGACGGCGGCGTGGTGGTCGAGCAGGCCGCACCGGACGAATTCTTCCGCAATCCCCAACACGAGCGCGCAAAGAACTTCCTGAAGGAAATTCTTTAATCGGCATAACACTGGAATCTCTAGAGAGAGGAGGATTCATGAAACGTTTGGTACTTATTCTGGCACTGGTCCTGTCCTTTGCGTTCGCGGCCAACGCCGCCTTCGCGGGAAAAATCGAGGACATCAAGGCCAAGGGCGTGCTGGTTTGCGGCGTCAAGGACTCCGTCAACCTGTTCGGCTTCGTCGATCCCAACACCAAGGAACTGGTCGGTTTCGACGTGGACATCTGCAAGTACATCGCCGACAAGCTCGGCGTGAAGCCCGAGTTCAAGGTCGTCACCTCCAAGAACCGCATCCCCATGCTGGCCCAGGGTTCCGTGGATCTGCTGGCCGCCACCATGACCCACAAGTTCTCCCGTGACGAGCAGATCGACTTCTCCATCACCTATTTCATGGACGGCCAGAAGCTGCTGGTCGAAAAGGGCTCCGGCATCAAGTCCACCGACGATCTGGCCAACAAGAAGGTCGGCACCGTGAAGGGCTCCACTTCCGAGAAGAACATCAAGGCCGCCCAGCCCAAGGCCCAGGTCATCTCCTATGACGAGTACCCGCAGGCCTTCATGGCGTTGAAGCAGGGCAAGGTCAAGGCTGTGACCACCGACTCCGGCATCCTGGCCGGTCTCAAGGCCGGTGACGACCATCCCGAAAAGTGGGAGATCGTCGGCGCCTTCTTCTCCTCCGAGCCCTACGGCCTCGGCGTCCCGCAGAACGATTCCGCGTTCCGCGACTTCGTCAACAAGAGCCTGAACGAGATGTGGCTCGACGGCACCTACCAGAAGCTCTTCAAGAAGTGGATGGGGTACGACCTGCCCGCCGGCTGGGAGATGGAACTCTGGCCCATGTAAGGCTGATTTAGCCCGATTCACCGGGAGCGCCTACGGCGCTCCCGGTTTTTGCCGCAACTTCAACCTACGGATCGTATTTTGGATTATACTTTTCATTGGGCCAGGATGTTCACGGGCGAACCCGCCCAGTGGATGTGGGAAGGGTTCTGCACCACCATGCAGATCTCGACGATCTCCCTGATCTGCGCCATGATTCTCGGCGTTATCATCTGCGTCATGCGCATGACGCCGTTCAAGCCCTTCAAGTGGTTCAGCCTCGCCTTCACCGAATTTTTCCGCAACACGCCGCTGCTGGTGCAGATTTTCTTCTGGTACAACGCGTCGTCCTTCGTCATCCCCAAGGTCATCAACGACTGGATGAACGACCTCTATTACTGGTTCCCCGGCCCGTTCACCCTGTTCGGCCACCATTTCGCCGGGGAATGGATGCTTTTCAACGTCGAATTGTTCATGGGCATCATCGCCCTGACCGTGTACACCTCGGCCTTTATCGCCGAGGAGATCCGGGCGGGCATCTTCTCCATCCCCAAGAACCAGCTCGAGGCGTCCCGCGCCGTGGGCCTCTCCTTCCTGCAGGGGTACCGCTACGTCATCCTGCCCCAGGCCCTGCGCATCGTCATTCCGCCGCTCATTTCCCAGGCCCTGAACCTGATCAAGAACTCGTCCCTGGTCATGGTCCTGGGAGTCACCGACCTCATGTACCAGGCCACCCAGATCGAGTCCTACCACGCCATGCCGTTCGAGGCCTTCACCGTTGCGCTGTTGATCTACCTGGCGATCTCCCTGGTCGTTTCGTTCTGCATCACCATGTACAACAAGCACTTCATGATTCAGGTCATGTATTAGGGAGGGCTTGTCATGCATTGGAATATCGCGCTCGACAACCTGGATTATTTTCTCTACGGGACAACGACCCTCGACTGGCATTTCCCCTTCATCCACACCCCGGAAGGGCTGGTGGCCAGCGTCATCCTGGCCTTCTTCGGCATCTTCGGCGCCTTCTGGATCGGCATGGCCGCAGGGCTGATGCGCATGTCCAAGCGGTGGTGGGTCAAGATCCCGGCGGTCTGCTACATCGAAGTGATCCGCGGCATGCCGCTGCTCCTGCTCATTTTCTGGTTCTACTACCTGGCCCCGGTCATCACCGGCGAGACCATGCCCGCCTTCACCACGACCATGTTCTGTTTCATGGTCTTCACCGGGGCGTACGTGGGCGAGATCGTCCGCGCGGGCGTCAAGGCGCTGCCCAGGGGCCAGATGGAGGCCGCCCGGTCCACCGGGCTGTCCCACGCGCAGGCCATGAAGCTGGTCATCCTGCCCCAGGCCCTGCGCAACATGATCCCGTCCTTCGTCAACCAGTTCGTCTCCCTGACCAAGGACACCTCCCTGGCCGCCATCCTCGGCGTTATCGAACTGACCCGCACCGGCATCCAGGTGGACAACCGCGAGATGGTCGCCTCCTTCGAGATCTGGATCACCATCGCCTGTCTGTACTTCATGATCTGCTACATCCTGACCTCCTACAGCCGCCGCCTGGAGGCCCAGTTGTCGCGCTACCAGGCCCGGGACCGCTAGGGAACGGGAGCGGGGTAGTCCCGCGAACATCGATTGCATCAAGCCGAAACGGTCCGGGAAACGAGTGAAAACCGTTCCGGACCGTTTCGATTTTGCGTAAGAAACGAATGAGAAAACGCTGAAAACGTGTACCGGGAGTGAACCGCCTTGACCGACATTACCTTCCAGAACTTCCAGAGACCCGAGGATATCGAGGCCGAATCCTTCCGGATCATCGATTCCGAAGTGCCCGAACCCCGCCCGTTCCAGGGCGCGCAGTGGGCCGTCGTCCGCCGCATGATCCACACCACGGCGGATTTCGAGATGCTGACGCTGGTCCGGTTCCATGAAAAGGCCGTGGAAAACGGCCTGAACGCCTTGAAAAACGGGGCCGTGATCGTCACCGACACCGAGATGGCCAAGCGCGGCATGCCCGTGCGCAGGCTCGATCCGCTGCATTGCGCCGTGCACTGCCTGATGAACGACCCGCGCGTCATCGACCGCGCCAGAGACGAGGGAATAACCCGCGCCAAGGCGGCCGTGGACGTGGCCGTGGCCGAGCTCAAGCCGGATATTTGGGTGGTCGGCAACGCGCCCACCGCGCTCATCCGGCTGGTGGAACACGTGGATAACGGTGCGGCGAACCCTGCGCTTGTGGTCGGCATGCCCGTCGGATTCGTGAATGCGGCCGAGTCCAAGGCGCTGCTCATGAGCCGGGACATCCCGTACATTTCCGTGGAAGGGCGCAAGGGCGGCAGCGCCCTGGCCGCCTCGGTGATCAACGCCCTGGCCGTGCTCGCCGCCTGATTTTCGATTTTATCCGGTTGAAAAATGCGCCCGAAGGGAAATCCTTCGGGCGCATTTCGCGTTTTTTCGCCATCGATTTTTGCGAGGTGAAAATCAATTTTTTGAAATCATTGGACACGACGGAATTTCCTGTTAGAAAATCAGCTGGGTACCATTAGGAAGAGGTGCCCTGGGAGAATTTTTCCATTTCACTCGGGCCGAGCCTGAGGAATTTTAGCAGCCCTGGAAGGAGCCATGTCCCGTAAGAACAAAGGCAAGAACAAGGTGACCATCTACCCGGACTGGTGCAAAGGCTGCGGCATTTGCGTCGAGTTCTGTCCGGGCAAGGTCCTGGGCCTGAGCCTGGAAGGCAAGGCCGTGGTCGAGCGCGAGGAAGACTGTATCCGGTGCGGGTTCTGCGAACTGCATTGTCCGGATTTCGCCATCGTGGTCAGCGACAAGGAACCCATGGAAAACGGGCTGTCCGAAAAGGACGCCGAAACAGCGCCGCCCAAGAAGAAAACGGCCGGGAAGGGGGCTTGAGAGACATGCCCAGACCAAAGAAACGCACCGAGATTTTCGCGCTCGGCAACGAGGCCGTCGTCGAGGGCGCGCTGTTGGCCGGATGCACCTTTTTCGGCGGGTATCCCATCACCCCGTCCTCGGAGATCATGGAGATCATGGCCGCCCGTCTGCCCAAGATGGAAAACGGCGTGTTCATGCAGATGGAAGACGAGATCGCCAGCATGGGCGCGGTCATCGGCGCGTCCCTGTCCGGCCGCAAGGCCATGACCGCCACCTCCGGTCCCGGCTTCTCGCTGATGCAGGAGAACCTGGGCTACGCCGTCATGGCCGAGACTCCCATGGTCCTGGTCAATGTCATGCGCGGGGGGCCGTCCACCGGCCTGCCCACCAGCCCGGCCCAGGGCGACGTGCAGCAGGCCCGCTGGGGCACCCACGGCGACCACCCGATCATCGTCCTGTCCGCCTCCAACGTGCAGGAGTGCCTGGATATGACCATCACGGCCTTCAACATGGCCGAGAAATACCGCACCCCGGTCATCCTGCTCCTGGACGAGGTCACCTCCCACACCCGCGAGAAGATCGAGCTGCCCAACGAGGGCGAGTACGAGGTCTTTTCGCGCACCGTGCCCAGCATGCCGCCCGAGTGGTACAAGCCCTACGAGGAGACCGTGCGCGGCGTGCCGCCCATGCCGCCCATCGGCTCGGGCTACCGTTTCCACGTCACCGGCCTGACCCACGACCGCAACGGGTTCCCAACCCAGCGGCCCGAGGAAGTGGTCGAGCTCATGGACCGCATCCACCGCAAGATCGACCAGTTCTTCTACGACATCCAGCTTGTCGAGGAGATCATGACCGAAGACTGCGACGTCTGCGTCATCGCCTACGGCTCTGTGGCCCGCTCGGCCGAGCTGGCCGTGCAGCAGGCCCGCAGCAACGGCGTCAAGGCCGGGCTGCTCAAGCTCATGACCCTGTTCCCGTACCCCCGCAGGCAGACGGAAAAGATCCTGGCCCACGCCAGGACCCTGGTGGTCCCGGAAATGAACATGGGGCAGATGTCCCGCGAGGTGAAGCGCGTCAACATGGGCCACGCCGCGGTCAGGACCATCAACCGCGTGGACGGCCAGATCGTCACTCCCTCGGAAATCCTCAAGGTCATCATGCAGGGGTAGCCACATGAGCAACATCACCGGAAACGAAATCATCCACCAATATCTGAGGCACAACAAGAAGTTCCCGCACGTGCTCTGCGCGGGCTGCGGGCACGGCATCGTGCTCGGCACCCTGATCCGCTCCATCCACGCGCTGGGCATCCCCAAGGACGACGTGGTCGTGGTCGCGGGCATCGGCTGCTCCGGGCGGCTGGCCGTGTACGTGGACTTCAACACCGTGCACACCACCCACGGCCGGGCGCTCAGCTTCGCCACGGGTATCAAGATGTCCAACCCCAAACTCCACGTCATCGCCCTCATGGGTGACGGCGACGCGCTGTCCATCGGCGGCAACCACCTAATCCACGCCGCCCGGCGCAACATCGGGGTCACGGCCATGATCCTGAACAACAACATCTACGGCATGACCGGTGGGCAAAGCTCTCCGGCCACGCCCGAAGGCTCCACCACCATGACCAACCCCTACGGCCAGCTGGACCACAGCTTCGACACCGTGGAGCTGGCCCGGGGCGCGGGCGCCAACTATGTGGCGCGCGGCACGGTCTTCCACGTCAACCGGCTGGAAAAGATCATGATGGAGGCCCTGGAGCGGCCCGGTTTCTCCCTGGTGGAGGCCATCACCCCGTGCCACACCCAGTTTGGGCGCAAGAACAAGTACAACTCTCCGGTGGACATGTACAAGTGGCTCAAGTCCACGGCCATCCCCGTCGAGCGCTACAACGAGCTGCCCGAAGACAAGCGCGCGGACCGCATGCCCATCGGCGTGTTCGTGGATCGCGGCAGGCCCGGCTACGAGGAGCTGTACTACGCCCGCCAGGAGAACTTCCTCAGGCAGGCCGCAAAGGGGGGCAAGTAGATGAAGGCGCAGCAGGAACTCGATCGTTTCGAAATCCGTTTCTCCGGCCTCGGCGGCCAGGGCATCATCACGCTCGGCAAAATTATGGGTCAGGGGCTGGCGCTCGGCCACGGCTACAACGTCACCCAGACCCAGAGCTACGGCCCCGAGGCGCGCGGCGGGTCCAGCAAGTGCGACCTGGTCATCAGCTCCAAGCGGATCAGCTACCCCAAGGCCGAATCCCTGGACCTGCTCGTGGCCCTGTCCCAGGAGGCGTGCAACGCCTACTTCCCGTACCTCAAGAAGGGCGGCATCCTGGTCATCGAGTCCGATCTGGTCAAGCAGCCGCCGACCAACCAGTTCCTCGGCCTGCCGTTTACCGCGCTCGCCAAGGACAAGATCGGCATCGCCCAGGCCATGAACACCGTGGTCCTGGGCGCGCTTTCCTGCCTCCTGCCGTTCATCAACCAGGCGACCATGCGCAAGAGCCTGGAATCCGTGCTCCCGCCCAAGATCCGGGCCGTCAACACCAAGGCCTTCAACCTCGGCCACCGGCTGGCCAAGAAGGAGTGGGGCGAAGACGCGGGAGAAGTCTGGCGGGTCGAGGAATACGGAGAAATCGACTGACCCCGGAGTGGGGGCGTTCTGAAAAAAAGGTGGGCCGCTGACGCGGCCCGCCTTTTTTTGCCCCCGGACCCCCATCTCCTCTCCCTTCCTAAACTTTTTGTATGCGCACGCGCGCGTGGGGCGGGTAGAGAGAAAGGGTGCTCCTTCTCTTCAAAGTGAGCGGGGCGGTAGGGCGGTATGTGAAGAATCACGGCCTGTTGCGTCCGTACGACTCCCGCGAAGCGGCATAAAAAGTTCTGGAGATTCTTAGGGTCTGTCGACATTCGACTGCGACCGTGCTACAACATTTTTCATGAAAGCAGCAGCACAGAAACGTCATGCTTTACGCGATGATCAGTGGGACAAGATCAAGGATTCTCTTCCAGGAAAGAAGAGCGATAGTGGCAGAACCGCTCAAGATAACAGGCTGTTCGTTGATGCGGTTTTATGGATAGGGAAAACCGGCGCCCCTTGGCGAGACCTTCCGGCTTCCTACGGAAAATGGTCTTCCGTGCACAAAAGGTTCATCCGGTGGTCAAAGAAAGGCCTTTGGCAAATGGTGTTCAACACCCTCGCAGTTGATGCCGACACAGAGTGGCTCATGATCGACAGCTCTATCGTCCGAGCCCACCAACATTCGGCGGGCGGAAAGGGGGCACCTCTGCCAGCAGATCGGGAGGTCTAGCGGTGGGTTCTCCAGCAAGGTTCATGCTAGCACAGACTCTCTCGGCTGTCCAACCAAATTCATTCTAACACCAGGTAATATTTCAGATTGTACACAAGCCATACCGTTGCTTTCCGGGCAAATTGCGGACTATGTTCTTGCTGACAAAGGATACGATTCCCAGCAGATTGTAGACACCATTTTAGCGATGCCAGCCCAGCCCGTAATCCCTTCACGATCTCTTAGAAAAGAACCTCGCGACTACGATCGCCATCTGTATAAACAGCGCAGCATGGTTGAATGTATGTTTGCGAAATTAAAACAATTTAGACGAATAGCAACGAGATACGACAAGCTCGCCTCTACCTACATGTCATTCTTACATGTTGCAGCGATTTGGATTTGGTTGAAATGAATGTCGACAGACCCTAAGAACCTCTTTCAAGAGGTTCTTAAGCGGGGTCCGGGGCAGCGCCCCGGCCGCCGGAGGCTTCCTTTCGGGCACGAGGTCGGGTCCGAGGCTACATTTATCGTATGCGGAGGGTGTAGGCTACCGGCCGGAACGTACCAAAATGTACGTTTTGTGGTTGGCCGTGATGTCGGCCGTGCCTGTTGGTTTTTTATATTTCTCTTTTAATTCAGTATATTGACTTGGACAGTGCCCCGGATTGTTCCGGTCCGATGCATTGGCATGGTCATTGCGATGCATAGGTTTCGGATATGCTCTGCGGGCCATTTCGCTCTTTGGGAAGAGGGCGGGCAAGGGCGGTCATCCGGGACAAAATCAAACGGGAAGGCGGCATCGTGCGACAGGCATCGGTCGGGAACAGGCTGCGTGGCGGAGTGGAGACCAACCCTCATCGCGCCGGGGTGCAGGACGGCACGGGCATGTCCTGTGCGGAAAAGCAGAGCGGCAAGGCCGGGGAGTGCTCTACCGGGACGTGCCGGGGGCGGATCGTGCCGCTGCTGCGGCGCATGAACGAGCTGCTCTCGGAGCGCGACGATTTCAGCGGAGCCCTGGACTGCCTTCTGGCCTACATGCGCAACGAGATGGGCATCCGGCGCGGCATGGTCAGCCTGTACGACCGCGAGAGCGGGCGCATCTTCGTGCACCGGAGCATCGGCCTGACCCCGGCCGAGGAGGACCGGGGCGTGTACCTCATGGGCGAAGGCATCACCGGCAAGGTGGTCGAGACCGCGCGGCCCATCGTGGTCTCCCGCATCGGCGACGAGCCGACCTTTCTCAACCGCACGGAATCGTTGTCCGGCAAGCAGGACCTGGACTGCTCCTTCATGTGCGTGCCCATCGTGCGCGGCAGCAAGGTGCTGGGCACCATCAGCGCGGAGCGGCGCTACGAGGACAAATGGTTCGTGGACAAGCACCTCGACGTGCTTGTGGTCATGTCCTACATCCTGGCCCACGCGCTCGAGCTGTACCTGATCGAGAACGTGGACAAGGTGCAGTGGGAGAACCGCACCCGGCAGCTCATCAGCCGCATCAAGGAGCAGTTCAAGCCGCCGAACATCATCGGCAACTCGGCCCCCATGCGCGAGGTTTACGCTCTGATCCGCAAGGTCGCGCCGACCCGGACCACGGTCCTGCTCCTCGGCGAGAGCGGGGTGGGCAAGGAGATGATCGCGGACGCCCTGCACTACGGCGGGCCGACGCCCGAGGGGCCGGTGGTCAAGTTCAACTGCGCGGCCATGCCCGAGAATCTGGTGGAGAGCGAGCTGTTCGGCCACGAAAAGGGGGCCTTCACCGGGGCGACCCAGTCCCGCAAGGGCAAGTTCGAGGAGGCCGACGGCGGGACCGTGTTCCTGGACGAGATCGGGGAGCTCTCCCTGGGGGCCCAGGCCAAGCTCCTGCGCGTGCTCCAGGACCGCCAGTTCGAGCGGGTCGGCGGCAACAGCTCCATCACGGTTTCCATCCGGATCATCGCGGCCACCAACCGGGACCTGGCCGAGATGGTCGCCGAAGGGACCTTCCGGCAGGACCTCTATTACCGGCTCAACGTCTTCCCGATCATGGTCCCGCCCCTGCGCGAGCGGGGCAACGACATCGTCACCCTGGCCGAACACTTCGTGGCCCGCTACGCCGTGGAGACCGAAAAAAAGATCACCTCCATCTCCACCCCGGCCCTGAACATGCTCACCCGGCACGACTGGCCGGGCAACGTGCGCGAGCTGGAGAACGTCCTGCACCGCGCCGTGATCCTGGCCGACGACGAGACCATCCACAGCCACGACCTGCCCCTGTCCCTCCAGTCGCCCCAGCTCGCGGACAGCGGCGTGCCCAACGGCCTGGAGGCGCGCCTGCAGTCCATCGAGTACGAGATGATCGTCGAGGCCCTGCGCCAGCATCGCGGCAACATGACCGAGGCCGCCGGGGCGCTGGGGCTGACCCGGCGCACCATGGGGCTGCGCATGAAGCGCTTCAACCTGAACTACAAGTCCTTCCGCCAGGCCGTGGACAAGCAGGCCGTCTAAGCGGGCCGTGTAGACTGCCTCGCGCGCTTTCCTCGCCGGATGTGTGACAGGCGATGGCGGAGCCTGCCGGGGTCTCGCCATCGCCTGTCCGCGTCCTCTGGTCCGCGTGCGGCGGACCCGGCGGCTAGGAGGCGCGGCCGGAAATATCCTCTATCAGCCTTCCGTTTTCGTCGATCAGGCTCGCGCAGTCGGGGCAGGACGTGGAGAGCGTGCCCTCCCGCGCCTCGGCCGGGGACCGGGGCACGATGAAGCGGGCCGGGGTCCGGGGCAGGGCGGCCAGCTCCCGGAGATAGTACTCGGGCAGCCCGCGCGCCCGCGCCCCGTCGAGGATGAATCCCAGGTATTCCCGGCTCGGCGGCACCGGCTCGCCGAGCAGGTCCTTCTTGTACAGGACGGCGAAACGTCCCTCGCCCCTTTCATCGAAGACCGTGGCCGGGCTGTGGAAGTATTCCCCGGTCCCGTTGAGCCGGACGCCCTGCCAGGCGTCCAGGCTGTCCGCGTCCGTGTGACCCAGCGCGTAGAGCACGCCCCACAGGGTGTGCCCCGGCGCCGGGACCACGGTCTCCAGGCCGCCGTCCCAGAGCCGGTTGTTGCCGAAAAAGCCCAGGGCGTGGCCGGGGAGCCGGGCCGGACCCAGGACCTCCGCGCCGGTGCAGCGCTGGTGGATCTGCTCCGGGTTCATGTTCGACCCGTAGGCGAAATGGATGATCCTGCGGGCGGTCGGGGCGTCCTGCGGGGCCGCCCCCTTGGTCCGGACCGTGATCGGTTGCATGGGGGTATCCTCCTGTGCGGTTGTGAAGTTGCGGGACCGCCCAAGGCCGAGAGCAAGAGACCTTCGGCGGTCCCGCGGTCAAAGTCGGTAGGACCCATGGAGGTGTCAGGGGGCTACCAGACGTTGAGGACCCATTCCTTGTTGTGCTTGTATTCCATGTCCGTGAACAGGGTGTTGGCCATCTGCTCGGCCAGCCAGGTGGCTCCCGCGTAGCCGACCACCGGGTGGCGGTACATGCCCGCCCGGTCGTAGGTCGGGAAGCCCACCCTGAGCATGGGAATGTTGTTGTCGATGGCCACGAACCGTCCCTTGGAGTGGCCCAGGATGAGGTCCAGCTCCAGCCCCTGGTTGACGATGCGGTCCTGGAGCTCCATGAGGTCGGCGTTGGTCACGATCTCCATGTCGTCGTCCACGTTCTCCTTGAGGGCGATGACGCGCGGGTCGTCCACGTACCGGACGTTGTCGTCGCCGAGCAGCAGGAGCTTGGGCCGCATCTCCAGGTCCAGGCAGAACTCGGCCAGGCCGATGACCAGGTCGGGCGCGCCGTAGATGGCCACGCGCTTGTCGGCCAGGAACATGTGCACCAGGTCGGTCAGGGCGTCGATGGCGATGCCGCGCTCCCGGACCAGGGATTCGGGGATCGGCTTGCCGGTCATGGCCTTGATGCTGTTCAGGAAGGTGTCGGTGTTGCGGATGCCGATGGGCGTGGGCCCGATGACCGCCGGAACGCTGAACTCGTCTTCCAGGTACTGCGCGGCCTTGGCCCCCTCGTAGCGGTTCAGGGCGATGGTCCCCAGGGCGTTGGCCGTGCCGCGCAGGTCCGCGATGGTCGTCTCGCCGTGGGACACGTGGTTGCCCGAGGGCATGAGCGGGGAGTCGAAGGTCTCGATCTCGAAGAGCACGGTGGCGTCTACGTCCATCTCGGCCAGCAGGTGCTTGAGGTGGGCCACGTCGCCCGGATTGACCCAGCCGGTGATCAGGTTGATCTTTTCGCTGGGCTCGGTCTTCTCGGCGAAGTGGGCGACGAAATCCTTCACGGCCACGTCGTAGCCCGTGATCATGCTGCCCACGAAGCTCGGGGTGTGGATGGGGATGAGGTGGACCTCCCGGCCGGGATATTTCTCGGGCAGCAGCCCGGCGTTGAGCTTGGTGACCACGCCGTCGATGTCGTCGCCGATGACCTCGGTGGAGCAGGTGGAGATGATCGGCACCACCTTGACGTCGGGGTAGCGCATGAGCAGGACGTCCACGGCCTCCTCCACGCGGGAGCACGCGCCGAAGACCGCGCCGTCCTCGTGGACCGAGGACGAGGCGATTTCGAAGCTCTCCTTGAAGTGCTGGGAGATGAGCATGCGCACGAACATGACGCATCCCTGGCCGCCGTGGACGATGCCGATGCACTCCTTGATGCCGATGCTGGCGAACTGCGCGCCGCACGGCTGGCAGGTGAAGATCGGGTTGATGCAGCCGACGCGTTCCTTTTCCTTAACTTCGCAGGGCATATGCTTTCCTTCCTAATAGTGCTGGTCGTTGAGTTCCTGGTTGAGCGAGCCGGTGACCGTCAGGTGGTCGATCCGCGCGTACAGCCCGTCCATGAGAACGGCGATGTCTTCCTTGGACATGCCCGCGAGCCAGGGGCAGCGCGTCTTGAACGCCTCGGCCATGGTCACGGCGTCCACCCAGTAGCAGCGTTCCTCCGGGGTCTCCCGGCTGACGGGCTCCTCCAGCAGGAGGTGCTTGGTCATGCCCAGGATGTTCTCGTTCTGCCGTTTCCGGTCCCAGGTGCGGGAGTGGAACTGCCACAGGCATTTCTTCATGATGTAGTCTTCCAGTTCGGCGATTTTTTCTTGCATGGATTCGGCCATGGGGGTCCCTCCTAGACGGCGTCGGCCAGCACGTTGTGTTCGAACGGCGGGTAGGTCTTCTTGCGCAGGTCCTTGAGGCAGTTGTACTTGCCCGTGTACTCCCGCATGTCCGGGGAGTTTCTGACCTCGTCGGGCAGGTCGGCGTCCGAGAGCATGCGCTGGGTCTCGAACCCCTTGTCCGTGGGAATCTCGTCCTTGCTGATGTCGAGCAGGGAGAGCTTGTGGATGGGCGAGTAGATGGCGTTGTATATGTCGCGGGCGAACCGGACCCAGCCTTCCCAGCCCTTCCACGGGCCGTTGTGGTAGCCGTGGGCGTTCAGGTAGGGCACGCGCATCTTCTTGGCCACCTCGCCGGGCCGCTTGCCGGTCAGGATGATGTCCGGCTGGAGGTTCTCCATGGCCTCGACCCCTTCGAGCTCGTTGGGATCGTCGATGGCCAGGGCCCCCTGCTCGCAGCGGGCGATGCCCTTTTCCATGTCCCCCTGGTGGCCGAATTTGGTGTAGACCGAGACCACGTCCATGCCCATCTCGTCGTGGATGACGTGGGCCCAGTGCCACAGCTTGGAGCCGCCGGGCCAGAGGCAGACCTTCTTGTCCGTCAGCCGGGCCTTGTACCATTCGAGCTCCGGCTTCCAGCGGGTGGTCTCCTCGTCGATGATGGCCTGGGCGCGGTCCTCGATGCCGAAGAACAGGGCGATCTTCTTCAGGGAGGTGCCCAGGGGCTCGAACCCGAAGCCGTCGATGTCCAGGCGGGGCGTACCGTAGCGCCTGCGCAGTTCGTTGCAGATGTACTCGGCCGAGCGGGCGCATTCGAGCACGTTCAGGTGCGCGCCGTGCATGGAGCAGAGGTCGTCGTAGGACCCGTTGCCGGTGAAGGTGGCCAGCACCTGTACGCCCATGCGGTTGAAGTAGTCGATCATGATCTCCTGGTCGCCCTGGATGTTGTACTCGCCCACGTAGTTGATGACGTAGTCGCTCTTGATCTTCGGCTCCACGGTGCCGACCTTCTGGTTGAGCCAGGCGATGTTGATCTTGTGGTGGCCGCCGGACTGGCTGGGCCCGCCGAAGCCGGGCGAGTTGCAGACGAAGATGTCCACGTCCGGCATCTCGTCCATGACCTCCTGGGCCACGGCCTCGATGTCGTCGCCGATGAGCGCCGAGGCGCAGGTCTGGTAGATGGCCATGCGCTTGATGTGCGGGCACGCCTTGAAGGCCTCGAGGATGGACTGCTTGAGCTGCTTCTCGGCCCCGAAGATGATGTGCTTTTCCTTCATGTCCGTGGCGAAGGTGTACTTGATCTGGAAGTTGTCGTTGTCGCTGATGTAGCGCTTGGTCTGCCAGGTGTCGTAGGTGCACCCGATGGGCCCGTGGCTCAAGTGGATGACGTCCTTCATGGGCGTGCCGATGACGTGCTTGGCGCCGCAGTAGGCGCAGCCGCGCTCGGAGATGGTCCCGGGAATGGTGTTCAGGTAGCCGAGCGGCAGGGCGGAGGTCAGGTCCTCGCCCTCGCCCTTGACGACGGCGTGCTGCTTGCGTTCGGGTAGGCACTTGCTGCATTGGAACTCATGGTAGGGCATGGATGTTGTCTCCTTGAATCGTTAGGGGCCTGGCGGTTACAGGATGGCGCTTTCGCCGTGCTCGTTGGTCCGCACGCGCAGGGCTTCGTCGATGGGGCAGACGAAGACCCTGCCGTCGCCCACCTGGCCGGTCCGGTTGATCTCCACGATGGCGTTGACCACCGGGTTGACCTCGCCGTCCGGGACCACGACCGAGAGCATGCGCTTGGGGATGTAGGACACGGCCTTGTACTTGCCCCTGGCCAGCTCCTCGGGGCGGATGTCCACGTTGAGCTCGCCCGCGATGCCGCGCTGCTTGCCGCGTCCCAGGACCTGGACCGCGGTCATGCACGGAAAGCCGAGCCCGTCCAGGGCCTCCTTGGTCGCGCCCATTTTCCGGGGCCGGATGATGGCGATGATTTCCTTCATGGCCGCCACCTCACAGACCGTTCGTGCCCGTGCGCACCGTGACCGCGTTCTCCACCGGGGTGACGAAGACCTTGCCGTCGCCGAAATTGCCGGTGTAGGCCTTGCAGTGGATGAGCTTGAGGACCTCGTCCACGTCCGTCTCCTCGACGACCATCAGCAGGATGGTGCGGGGCAGTTCGTCGTAGTGGATGGTGCCCACGGTGATGCCCTTCTGCTTGCCGCGCCCGAAGGCGCCTATCTTGGTCATGGAGGCGAACCCCGCCTCGGCCAGTCCGTCGGCCACGGTGTCCGCGGCGTCGGCCCGGACGATTGCCTTGATCATCTTCAGTGCCATGTGATGCTCCTTGTCCAGGGGTGGGATGTTGTGTTTCCGGGGTCGATGGGGCGCCGCCCCGCCCCGGTCCGGCTAGTCGGCGATGCCGTACTTGACCACCATGGCTTCAAGCTCGTCCATGGTCAGCGGGGTCGGGATGACGAAGTTGTCGTTGTCGATGATCTTCTGGCCCAGGGTGCTGTATTCCAGGGCCTGGTTCTCGGTGGGATCGTATTCGCAGACGGTCTTCTTGTTGAACTCGGCCTTCTGCACGATGTTGTCGCGGGGCACGAAGTGGATCATCTGGGTGCCGATGGCGCTGGTGAATTCGTCCAGGAACTCGCGCTCCTGGTCCACGTTGCGGCTGTTGCAGATCACGCCGCCCAGGCGGACGCCGCTTTGCTTGGCGTATTTGACCAGACCCCGGCAGATGTTGTTGGCAGCGTAGATGGCCATCATCTCTCCCGAGGCCACGATGTAGACCTCCTGAGCCTTGCCGTCGCGGATGGGCATGGCGAAGCCGCCGCAGACCACGTCGCCGAGCACGTCGAAGAAGACGAAGTCCAGGTCCTCGGTGTAGGCCCCGTTGCTTTCCATCAGGTCGATGGCGGTGATGACGCCCCGGCCCGCGCAGCCCACGCCCGGTTCCGGGCCGCCGGATTCGACGCACTGGATGCCCTTGTAGCCCGTGCGGATGACTTTGTCCTTGGTGACCTTCTCCGCGCCCTGGTCGCGCAGCACGTCCATGAGCGTCTCCTGGGGCTTGCCGCCGAGGATCAGCCGGGTGGAGTCCGCCTTGGGGTCGCAGCCGTGGATGAAGATCTTCTTGTCGTGGAAGTTGGCCATGGCCGCGGCCGTGTTCTGCGTGGTCGTGGACTTGCCGATGCCGCCCTTGCCGTAGATAGCTATTTTCCTGGTCATGCTCTGTCCTTTGGCGTTCCTGCCCCTATGGATGTCCGGGGCCGCCTTTTGAGGTTCGTTTCGAGTCCATATGAGCACGGCGCGTGCCAGGAGGGAAAAAACGGGCTGAAATTGGTCAAATATTGATTCCGGGCCGGAAACGGGGCGGATTTCGTGCGTACGGCGAACTATTTTTCGGGGAAATGTACGGATCGGTGCGAAGTCGAGGCCCTGATTTTCCGGCGGATCGTACCGATCGGTACGCTTTCATGCGGTTTGCACCGGACGGTACGGGCGCGGGGCGCGAAAAAAGGGCCGGAGACGAACGCCTCCGGCCCTGACGGTCGGTTGGATGGGGAGAGGGGGATCAGATCTGCGGGTCGCCGGGATAGGCCGGGTTGACCTTGCCCACCAGCTCGTCCAGGTCGATGCGCACCACGGCGGTCTTGCGCAGGACTTTTTCCGGATACCCTCCGGTGGGGCCCTGGTGCTGGGCCAGGATGACGTCCAGCCCGGCCGCCTTTTCCGCCGGGTCCTCCAGGACGGTGGCCCGGCCCCGGCCGCTGACCGAGGTGAAGTGGGTGGTGTAGCCACAGCCGTCCTCGGCCCGGATGAGCTCGCTCTCCACCACCGTGGTGAAGGCGACCAGGCCGTTGGCGCGCACGCAGTCCATCTTGAGCCCGGCCGTTGCGCTGTGGAAGTAGACGGCGCCGTCGGCGTAGCCGAAGTCCACCGTGACCGCATAGGGGGTTTCGCCGTCCCACAATGCGAGTTGCAGGGTGGTGCAGCCCTTGAGCAGTTCCTCGACCTTGGCCTTATCCTGTATTTCGCGCTTGGGATGCCGCATCTAGTACTCCTTCGTGAGGTTGTTCAGCAGGGTGTTGAGCGTGGGACGCATGGTTTCGCATTGGCCGGTTTGGGCGCGCATCCGCTCGGCATCCTGCACGAACGGCGCGTCCACGATCTCGTCGGCGCAGTTTTCCAGCAGCAGCTCCATGCTGCGCGGGGTGGTTTCGAGATGGAACTGCACGCCGAGGATGCGCTCGCCGAAAGCGAAGGCCTGGTTGGCGCAGGCCCGGCTCTTCGCCAGGCGGACGCCCCCCGGCGGGATGGAGAAGGTTTCCCCGTGCCAGTGGAAGGCCGTGAATGCGCCCGGCATCCCCTTGAACAACGGGGAGTCGGCCCCTTCGGCGGTCGCTTCCACCTCCAGCCAGCCGATCTCGGGTTCGGGGTTGCGGGTGACGGCGCCGCCGAGGATTTCGGCGAGCAGCTGCGCGCCCAGGCAGACGCCCAGCATGGGCTTGCCGGTTTCCACCACCCGGCGCAGGAGCGCCTTTTCCGCCGTCAGCCAGGGGTGCTCGGCTTCGTCGTGAACGCTCATGGGGCCGCCCAGGACGGCCAGGAAGTCGAAGTCTTCCGGTGCGGGCAGGGGGCCGCCCGCGTACACCGGCGTCCTCGCCAGGGTGTGCCCGTTGGCGAGCGCCCACTCCTCAAGGGCGGCGGGCCCTTCGAAGGGAACGTGTTCGAGAGTATGAATTCGCATGGCTTTGTCGCATCCTCCGTGGTTGCGTTTGGATGGCCTGTCAGAGCAAATATGGGACCAAGATGACCGGAAAGGGCGGAGAGGTCCACGGATCACCACCCGGCGGGGGGCGAAGCCGGGATCCTCCCGGGCGAGGCCGACGGGCGGACATGGGCCGGGTATATCGATTCTTATAACTGATACGTCGGAGAGAACTTTTCAATAAAAAAGAACGTCGGGCCGTGACCCGTCCGGGCCGGTCCCGGGCTCGTCGTCGACGGGCGGCATTCCGGCTGCCCCTTGTCCAGCTTCCAGACAGGGGGGCGATTTTCCAGAATTTCTTTCTGTGAAGGAGTTATAGTCGTTGACATGCCGTCAGCAAATTGACAGAGAAGATATATAGTAAAGATATGGCTGCGGGGCAGGGGGTCCTGTTGGCTTTGTATCCATGCGAATTCGGAGGGGAAATGTCGCTCAACCTGGACGGCATCATCGGGAACAGCCCGGCACTGGCCAAGGTGTTCAAGGTCTTGGGCAAGGTCGCGCCCACGGACAGCACGGTGCTGGTCATGGGCGAGTCGGGGACCGGCAAGGAATTGCTGGTCCGGGCGCTGCACCACAACAGCGAGCGCCGCGACATGCCCTTCGTGCCCATCAACTGCGGGGCCATCCCCAGGGAACTGCTCGAATCCGAGCTGTTCGGGCACGAGAAGGGCGCGTTCACCCACGCCATCCGTTCGCGGCCGGGCCGGTTCGAACTGGCCGACGGCGGGACCATCTTCCTGGACGAGATCGGGGATATGGACCTGTCGCTGCAGGTCAAGATCCTGCGCGCCCTGCAGGAGAAGGAGATCGAGCGGGTGGGCGGCACCTCCATCAAGAAAGTGGACGTGCGCGTGGTGGCGGCCACCAATCGGGACCTGGAGGGCGATGTGGCCTCGGGCCGGTTCCGCGAGGACCTCTTCTACCGCCTCAACGTCATCCCCCTGAAGCTGCCGCCCCTGCGCGAACGCGGCATGGACATCCTGCTCCTGGCCGAGCATTTCCTGAACCGCCACTGCGGCAGCAAGGCCCGCAAACCGCTCACCCTGTCCGAAAAGGCGCGGGAGATGCTCCTGACCTATTCCTGGCCCGGCAACGTGCGCGAGCTGGAGAATTTCATGGAGCGGCTGACCATCCTGTGCGACGACTGCGAGGTCCAGCCCGAGGACCTGCCGGAGAAGATTTTCACCGACATCGGCGAGAAGCCGCTCAGGCGGGAGGAGAAGGTCGTGCCCATGCGCCCGGCCGGGTTCGCCTGGCCGTCACTCAAGGACATGCGGGACAAGGACCTCAAGCTCAAGGATTTTCTGGAGGCCATCGAGGGCCGCCTGTTGGCCGAGGCCCTGGAACAGGCCGAGGGGGTCAAGAACAAGGCCGCCGAGCTGGTCGGCATCAAGCGGACCACCCTCATCGAGAAGCTGAAAAAGAGAGATTTGCTGTAACCAGCGGGGTAGTGCAAGAGCTGCCCGTTTCGCGGGTAGCACGACAATTGCATAACTGCTTGCCGTGACTGTGAAATATGTCAAAAGTATAGCCTGGCCCCTGGCGGCCGCCCTTGTCCTGGGCCTGATCCTGGTCGATCCCGCCCTGGCTCTGCGGGTGGGCTATTCCTCGCAGGGCGGCTCGGAGCGAATGACTTTCGCTTTTGATTCCGGCACATTGCCACAGTCATCCGTGGCCCGGACCGGCAAGAGGACCCTGAAGGTCCTGCTGCCCGTGGGCATCTGGAACCGGGAGGCCCGGCCCGACGCGCAGGACTTTCCCGGCAAGCTGGTCAAATCCATCGCCACCACGGACAACGGGGTGGAAATAACCACCTCCACCGACGCCTTCGGGTACATCCGCGTGCCCTCCCAGGGCAAACCCGAGTTCGTGCTCCAGGTCTATTCCGACCCCATCGGCGCGCGCTGGCGGGCTCCCGACGCGCCTCCGGCCCGGACCGCCCAGGCCGCGACGCCCGCCCCGGCTCCCGCCGTCCCGAAGCCCGCCGCACCCGCTTCCGTGACCGCTCCGGCCCAGCCCGCGCCCAAGGCCCCCACGGCTGCGGACGTGGCCCGCAATCTTTCCACGGTCCGGCCCGACCAGCCCGCCCCGGCGGGTGGGACGGATCTGCCGCCCGAGGCCCCGACCGCCGACCGCAAGCCGTTTTTCGCCGTGCCCTATTCAGTGCGCAACGAGGTCCGGGCTCCCGGCGACCAAGTCGCGGCCCCGGCCGCGCAGACACCCGCCGGGACGGCCGGACCCCTTGCTCCCGCCATGCCCGGCGAGACCGTGACCGGCGACTATCCGCCCGCCAGCGAGTTGCGGTTCAAGGCGGTGAACAAGTCCGCCGAGGAAGTGAAGTTCGCCGAATTGGCCGGTGACGCCGGGGGAAGCGCCCCTATGGTCGCCCCGGCCGAGCAGGCGGACGCGCCCGTGACCGAACCCGTGACCGAACCGGCCACGCGCCAGGCCGTGGCCCCCGCGCCGCAACAGGCGGCCGAAGCCCCGGCCCCGGCGCAGGAATCCCCGATTCCCGGCGAGACGGTCGGCAGCGTGAACCCGCCTCCGGCCGAACCGGCCGGGCAGGGCGCGACGCCTGTGGACGCGTCCCCGTCCCCGGCCGAGATGTCCGGTCAGGGCCAGGTGAGCGGTGCGGTCGCGCCGCCTCCGCCGCCGGTGTCCGGCCTGGGACAGGCGGGCGGCGCGGTGTCGCCGCCTCCGTCCGCGAACCAGCCCGCGAACCAGCCTGTCTCCGAGCCCGCGCCCGAGACCGCCCAGGCGGTCGCCCCGGCTCCCGAGGCGGTCCAGCCCGTGGAGCCCGCCCCCGAACCGCCCGCGTCGACCGCCGAGGCCCCGTCGCCCGACGCCGAGCAGCCCGCGTCCGACGCCGGGCAGCCCGCGACGGACCAGGCGGCCGCGCCCGGAGCGGACGGCAAGCAGGAGAAGAAGCTGACCCCCGAGGAGCAGGAAAAAGCCCGGCTCCAGGCCATCCGCGACAACCTCTACGAGGCCCAGTCCATGATGTTCAACGGGTCGCTGAGCGAGGCCCTGCCGCTCTACGAGGACCTGCTCAAGCAGCCGAAGCTGCCGGACGACGTGCGCGAGGAGACCCTGTACGCCATAGCCGACATCAAGCGGCAGCTCGACTCCGGCGACCTGACGAACAAGTTCGACGAGGTGGCCCAGGCCTACATCCAGGCCATGAACGCCAACCTGCGCTCCAGCCGGGTGCCGCGCGCCCTGCTCAATCTCGGCCTGCTCAACCTTCAGGTGGGCAACTTCCCCGAGGCCCGCGCCTATTTCAAGATTCTTCAGGACAAATACCCGGACGACGACAACATCCCGGCCATCAGCTACTATTGGGGCGAGTACTGGTACCGCAAGGGCGACTACAAGAAGGCCGCCGACCAGTTCCAGTACCTCATCCAGACCTATCCCGAGCACCAGTTGGCCAAGCAGGCCGCCTATTACCTGGCCGACTCCCTGGACCGCCTGGGCTACCTGGATCAGGCGTACCAGATCGTGGACTACATCGACAAACGCTGGCCCGACTACTACATGGAGAACATGGACTTCCTGCGGCTGGCGGGCAGCGTGGAGATGAAACTGAAGAAGTGGGACCAGGCCAAGAACCACTATTTCACCTACTACAACCTCAACCCCGAGGCCGACGGCGCGGACGTGATCCTGGCCCGCATCGGCGACATCTACCTGCGCAAGAACGAGAAGGACGCGGCCAAGCAGATTTACGAAAAGGCGGTCAAGGACTACCCCGACAAGGAGGGCGGGCTCATCAGCAAGATGCGTCTGGCCGAGGAGGGCATCTACGACGATCCCGGCATGAGCGAGATGGTCGACGTCTTCAACCGCCCTTACAACCTCAACCCCAAGCGGGTCTACACCGAGATCGTCAGCCAGCATCCGGACAGCCCGCTCGCGCCCATCGCCCAGCTCAAGCTGGCCATGTGGTACGCCTTCAACCAGAAGTACCCCGAGGCCCTGAGCGCCGCCCAGGACCTCATCGAGAAATACCCGGACAGCCCGCTGGTGGACAAGGCCCGCACCCTGGGCGACTCGGTCTTTGTCCGGGCCGTGCCCGGCATGCTCGCCGAGCAGCGCTACGGCCGCATCGTCCGCTACTGGGAGACCTACGACTTCATCGGCAAGAAGGACTCCAAGGTCGACGACAACACCAAGCTCGCCATCGCCACCAGTTACTGGAAGATCGGCCAGCCCGACAAGGCCCTGGAGATGCTCAAGCCGTACCTGACCAAGAAGCAGATCCCCGGCGTTTCGGACCAGGCCCTGGGCCTGGCCGTGAACATCCACCTGGACCAGCTCGCCTGGCAGGACATCAACGATCTGGTGGCCATGGCCTCCAAGAACTGGAAGCTCAAGCCCGAGCAGCAGCGCCAGCTCGACTACGCCCGGGCCATGGCGCTGCAGAACCTGGGCGACGGCAAGCGGGCCGTGGCCATGTGGGCCGACCTGGCCAAGGACATGAACGTGGACCCGGCCTTCCGCGCCTACGCCATGTACTACATGGCCAAGGACGCCATGGAGCGCCAGGACCTGCGCCGCGTCTTCGTCTACGCCCAGGAGGCCCTGTCCCTGCTGTTGCAGACCAAGGGCGACCCCGAAAAGATCAAGGACGCCGTGCTCATGTCCATCTACGCCACCGAGCGGTCCGGGCGCTACGAGGAGGCCCTCAAATGGGCCAAGGAATATGACAAGTACATCACCCCGGACAACCCCGAGTGGGCCTCCACACGGTTCAAGCTGGCCCGCATCTACCGCAAGGCCGGGGCCATGGAAGAATGGAAGCAGCTGCTCCAGGACATCATTGACAAGAAGCCCGACTCCCTCCAGGCGCAGCTCGCCAAGTCCGCGCTGGACACCTACGAACTCGAGCAGAAGGCCAGCCAATACGCCCCCAATCCGGGCTAGGACCGGCTTTTTCCGCCCTCCGTCTCCCCCCTTTTCCTTCCGAGCGTGATATTTTGGCTTCGTGGGTTTGGTTGCGCGCGATAATGTGTTACGCAGTTGGCGTGGTTTTTTGAAACTGCTGTTTGTTGAGGTGGAGATATGGACAGACATCCCATTGTTGCCGGACGGTTTTACGATGCGCGGCCCGAGCGGCTGCATGCCGAGGTGGACGGATATTTGAGCCAGGCCGGGGACCGGCAGGAGGAATCGACCCTGCTCGCCATGGTGCCCCACGCCGGGTACGTCTTTTCCGGGGCGGTCTGCGGCAAGACCCTGGGCGCGGCCAACCTTGCGCCCACCGTGCTCCTGCTCGGCCCCAACCACACCGGGCGGGGTGAGCGGTTCGCCCTGTGGCCCGACGGGAACTGGATCATCCCGGGAGGGGCCCTGCCCGTGGATACCGGCCTGGCCGGGGCGCTGCTCGACGCGGACCCGGCCATCAAGGCCGACGTCTCGGCCCATACGGGCGAACACTCCATCGAGGTGGTCCTGCCGTTCCTGTTCCGGCTGAATCCGGAGACGACCATCGTGCCCATCTGCATCTCCGCGCCCACCCTGGAGTCGCTGGAGCGGGTGGGCACGGCCATCGGCCGGGCGCTGGACGACTTCGGCGCACCCGTGTCCATCGTGGTCAGTTCGGACATGAGCCACTACATCTCCAACGAGGACGCCCGCAAGATGGACGGCATGGCGCTCGAGCCGGTGATGACCCTGGAGCCCGCCGTGCTCTACGACGTCGTGCGTTCCCGGCACATCTCCATGTGCGGGGTGCTGCCCATGACCACCGGCCTGTACGCGGCCAAGACCATGGGCGCGACCCATGCCGAGCTCATGGCCTACTCTACCTCGGGCGAGGTCTCCGGCGACTTCGAGCAGGTGGTGGGCTACGCGGGCGTGCTGGTCAGCTAGCGTTCCGGTTTTGCGCCGCGCGGGGGCGGCAAAGAAAAAGGCCATCGTTCGGATGGCCTTTTTTCGTTGTCCCGGCAGCCTGCCGGGAATCAGACGTGTCAGGAGCCCCGGCGGAAGCCGACGCAGACCCGTCCGTCCTCGACGATGACCGGGATGCGCCGCTGTCCGTCCGAGAGCCTGAGCATCTCCTCCATGTTGGCCTCCGAGGCCAGGATGTCCACGAAGCGCGCCTCGGGGTGCGCGGCCAGGGCCCGCTTGGTGTGCGGGCAGGTGGGCTTGCCGTAGATCACTATCTCGCTCATGTTCGCTCCTGTTCGACCAAGAGGATACCATCCGCCGTCGGCCCGGCACAACCCCCGCGAAGCGGCACTAAAAAGTTTCGGAGGGAGAGAGGGGGATGGGGGGCAGGGGGAAGGGGGAGGCAAAAAAAACGCCCTGTCCGGCGTGAGCCGGGCAGGGCGTTGTATCAGTCTAGACGGAAGGGCCTAGCGGCGGTCGCGGCCGCGGCCGCCCCGGCTGTCGCGGCGTCCGCCGCGATCGTTCCGGCCGCCACGGTCACCACGGTCGCCACGGTCGCCGCTGCGCGGAGCGGGGCGCTTGAACTCTTCAAGGTCGACTTCCTGGCCGGCCTCTTCCATGAGCCATGCCTTGCGGGACAGGCGGATGCGTCCGCCGGGCTCCAGCGCGATGCACTTGACCCAGACTTCCTGGCCGAGCTGGACCACGTCTTCCACACGCTCCACGCGCTCGAAGTCGAGCTGGGAGATGTGCAGCATGCCTTCCAGGCCGGGCAGAATCTCGACCAGCGCGCCGACCTCGAGGATCTTGCGCACCACGCCCTTGTAGTTCTTGCCGGGCTCGGGCTTCTGGTCGTAGTAGAGGACCATTTCCTTGGCCTTTTCCATGGACGCCAGGGTCGGGGCGAAGATGGAGATCTTGCCGGAATCCTCGATGTCGATGTCGGCTTCGGTCTCGGCGGTGATGGCCTTGATGTTCTTGCCGCCGGGTCCGATGACCGAGCGGATCTTCTCGGGGTCGATGTAGACCACGGCCATCTGCGGGGCCAGGTCGGACAGTTCGGCGCGCGGCTTGTCCAGCACCTCGGTCATGTGGTCGAGGATGTGGGTGCGGGCTTCCTTGGCCTGGTACAGGGCCTTCTTGAGGACCTCCTGCGGGATGCCGGCGATCTTGATGTCCATCTGGATGGCGGTGATGCCGTCACGGGTGCCCGCGACCTTGAAGTCCATATCGCCGAGCGCGTCCTCGTCGCCGAGGATGTCGGTCAGGACGAAGTATTCATCGCCTTCCTTGCACAGGCCCATGGCGATGCCGGCCACCGGCTCGGTGATGGGCACGCCCGCGTCCATCAGGGACAGCGTGGCGCCGCACACGGAAGCCATGGACGAGGAGCCGTTGGACTCCATGATTTCGGAGACCACGCGGATGGTGAACGGGAATTCCTCGGGGCTGGGCAGCACCGGGGAGATGGCGCGCTCCGCCAGGGCGCCGTGGCCCACTTCGCGGCGGGAGGTGCCGCGCAGCATGCGGGCTTCACCGACGCAGTAGGGCGGGAAGTTGTAGTGCAGCATGAACCGCTTGGTGGCGTCGCCGAGCAGGGAGTCGTAGCGCTGCTCGTCGCGGGTGGAACCCAGGGTGGCGACGGCCAGGGAGCAGGTTTCGCCGCGGCGGAACAGGACCGAGCCGTGGGTCTGCTGGAGCAGGCCGACCTCGATGGACAGCGGACGCACCGTGGTGGTGTCGCGGCCGTCGATGCGCAGGCCTTCCTTGACGATACGCTGACGCACGATCTTCTTGGTCATGTCGCCGACGATGTCGCCGACGGCGGCCAGCTTGGCCTCGTCGTCCGGGAACTTCTCGGCCACGGCCTCCTTGGCCTTCTGCTTGGCCGCGTCCTTGGCGGCGTAGCGGACCATCTTCTCGGGGGTGGTCAGGGCTTTTTCGAGATCGGCGGTGAGGATCTCGCCGAGGTACTCGGCCACTTCCTCGTCGCGCTCGGGAGCGGAGACCTCGATCTTGGGCACGCCGACCTTCTCGCGCAGCTCGTCCTGGATGTCGAAGAGCGGGCGGACCTGCTCGTGGCCCCAGGCCAGGGCGTCGGCCACCAGGTCTTCGGAGACGAAGTTGCCGCCGCCTTCGACCATGACCATGGCTTCGCGGGTGGCCGCGAAGACGAGGTTCAGGGAGGAGCGCTCCTCAATGCCCCGGTAGGAGGGGTAGAGGACGAACTCGCCGTCCACGTAGCCCACGCGGGCGCCCACAATGGGGCCGAGGAAGGGCATCTTGGAGATGTGGCAGGCGGCGGAAGCGCCGGTCAGGGCCAGGACGTCCGGATTGACGCGCTTGTCGGCGGACAGGACGGTGGCGATGATCTGGACTTCGTCGGAGAAGCCCTTGGCGAACAGGGGCCGGATGGGACGGTCGATGAGCCGGGAGACCAGGGTCTCGTGCTCGGAGGGACGGCCCTCGCGGCGGAAGTAGTTGCCCGGCACGCGGCCCGCGGCGTACGCCATTTCCTGATAGTTGCAGGTCAGGGGAAAGAAGCCGCGGTCAATGTCCAGGGGCTGGGTCACGGCAGTGACCAGCACAGTGGTGTTACCGGAGGAAATGGTCACCGCGCCGGAGGCTTGGCGAGCGAATTTCCCGGTTTCGATGGAAATGTCGATGCCGCCGACGGTCGCAGTGACCTTGGTCGCATCGAAAGGAATCATCGTCATAGAGATTCTCCATGCCTTTTTTTCAAGGCAATAAAGGTGAATCACTTTCTGCGAGAAACCCTCCAATGGGGTTAGCCGGCTTGGGGAGGGGCTTTTGGGTCGATGGGACGGGTGTCCCAAAAACGCCTTCCGCAGCCAACTAAACAGAGCGTGGGGGGTACGGAGCGTCCAAAAGACGGCTCCGACGCAGAAAGTGACGTACGTAACGGGGGAGGTTTGACCCTCCCCCGAACATCAATTCTTCAAAGAACTACTTGCGCAGACCAAGGCGGCCGATGAGCTCGCGGTAGCGCGTGATGTCCTTGTTCTGCAGATACTTGAGAAGTTTCCTGCGCTGTCCGACCAGCTTCAGCAGGCCGGTGCGGGAGTGGTGATCCTTCTTGTGGGTCTTGAAGTGGTCGGCCAGGTAGGTGATGCGCGCGGTCAGCAGCGCGACCTGGACCTCGGGGGACCCGGTGTCGCCTTCGCAGGTTTTGTACTCGTCAATGATCTTCTGTTTTTCTTCAGCAGTCATCACCACAGCGATATCCTCCTAAGTTGGATGTTGCTTGTTATGTTGTGCCGGACAGTGAGCTCTCGGCGGATCAGTCCCGGTTCCAGAGTCCCCGGAGAATGGCCCATCTGGGCTTGCCGTCCTGGAGTTTGGCCTCCACCAGCGCCAGCGGTTCGTCGTCGGGACCGAGCAGCATGGCCTGGTCGCCGATTTCGCCCGCGAGCATCGTTCCGGGCTGATCGGTCACCGGCAGCCAGGACCCGTTCATGACGAGTCCTGCCAGCGGTTCGGTCAACCGGAACCTGGGCCAGTGGGGCAGGGTGTCCGCAAGCGGAATCACCCGTTCCGGAAACAGTTCCGGATTCTCCAGGACGTCCTCCAGGGTATAAGCCTGTTCGAGCCGGAAAGGCTCGCTGGCTTCCCTGACCAGGCTGGTCAGCGCCGCGCCACACCCCATTCGAGTCCCCAAGCTGTGGACCAGGGATCGTATGTAGGTGCCCGCGGAACAGCTGACCCTGAATGCCGCTTCGGGCAAATTCACGTCCAGCGCTTCCACATAAGAAATAACAATGGGCTTGGTCTTGACCGGTGTTTCCAGGCCCTCGCGGGCCAGGGCGTACAACGGCGTGCCCTTGTGTTTGGCAGCCGAATAGGCAGGAACTTCCTGCTCTGTCAACTCTTTCCAATACAAAATTTCACGTTCGACGTCGCCGGGCGTCGTCTCCACGGGGCATTCCTTGACCACTTCTCCTTGGATATCAAGGGTGTCCGTGGTAATTCCGAGCCGAAACGTGCCGGAATAGGTCTTGGTCCCGCCGGTCAGGTACGGCGCAAGCTTGGTGGCGTTGCCGAGCAGGACCAGAAGCACGCCCTCGGCCATGGGGTCCAGGGTCCCGCCGTGGCCGATCTTGTACTGCTTGAGGCGGTGCTTGATGTCGTTCAGGCAGGCGGCCGAGGTGGGCCCGGACGGCTTGTTCAGGATGAGCAGGCCGTCGAGCTGTTCGTCGCTGCGCTTGTTGCGTCTGCGTCCCATCTAGAGCCCCAACTGGTCGGCCACGGCCTGAATGAGCCGCGCCTTGGCTTCGGCCAGGGGGGCCTGTATGGACCCGCCCGCCGCGTTCTTGTGTCCGCCGCCGCCGAATGCCGCCGCCACCTTCTGGACGTTGTCGTCGCCGAACGAGCGCAGGCTGAACTTGTAGAAGTCCGGCCCCTCCTCGCGCAGGATGGCGGCCACGCGCACGGTCTTGAGGCGGCGCAGGAAATTGATCAGGTTCTCGGTGTCCGCGTTGGAGGTCCCGGTGCGGGCGAACATGTCCCTGGTGATCACCGTGGCGCTGACCCGCTTGTCCAGGAAGAGCTCCATGGCGCCCATGGCCTCGGTCCACAGCCGCATGCGGTTCTCGGACCACTGCTTGGTGATGCGCTCGTTCATCAGGGCGATGTCCAGCCCGTCGCGGAGCATCTTAGCGGCCAGCTCCAGGGACTCCGGCGTGGTGTTGCCGTAGGTGAAGAAGCCGGTGTCCGTGGCCACGGCCAGGTAGACGCATTCGGCCAGGGGGCCGGTCAGGGGCACGCTCAGCGCTTCGGCGAGCAGGGCGACCATGTTGCCCACGGCGGGCTGGGTCGCGTTCACCCAGTTGATCGCGCCGAACTCGTCGTTGCCCAGGTGGTGGTCGATGTTGACGAACCGCGTCTCGCCCGCGCGGGCGGCCAGGGCCTCGCCCATGCGCTCGCCGCTGCCGCAGTCCAGGACAAAGGTCCATTCGGGCAGGGCCTCGGGCAGTTCGCGCTCTATGGGCGCGGGCGTGTCGATGAAGGCGTAGCGGGAGGGCAGGCCGGACGGATTGTACAGGCGGACCTTCTTGTCCAGGGCGGCCAGGACGTGCCCCAGGGCGCAGATGGAGCCGATGGCGTCGCCGTCGGGACTGTAGTGCGAGGCGACCAGGAACTCGTCGCGGTCGCGGATGATCTCGCTAATCCGTCGGATGGGACTTTCCATAGACCACGTCCTCGAGGAATTCGTCGAACTGGAAGCGCAGTTCCGGGGTGTATTGCAGCTTCAGGATGCGTCCGAGCCGGGAGCGGAGGAAGCCGGTGGCCTGCTCCAGGCCCGCCTGGACTTCCTTGCGGTGCTCCGCGTCGCCGGACACGGTGTAGAAAATTTCGGCGATGCGCAGGTTCGCGTTCATGCGCACGCCGGAAAGGGTGACGAGGTTCAGGCGCGGGTCGGCCGCCTCCTCCACGAGCAGGGTGCCGATCTCACGCAGTATCTGGTCGCCCATGCGGACGGCGCGTCTGGAGCCGGATGCTTTCATTGCCTTGTCCTCTACTCGGTATCCGAGAAAATTTCCGTGTTGCAGCGGGTCAGTTCCGCCGGGGAGATGGCCTCCACCATGGCCAAGGCCTTGGACAGGGTGCTCTCCACCCGGGCCGATTCGTTTGCCGTGGTGACCACGGCCAGGACCAGCTTTTCATGCACGTCGAGCGCGTCGACCTCGGCCACGGAAACGTTGAACTTGTTTCTGAGCTTCTGCTTCAGGCTGAGGGAAACCTTGCGCTTGCCCTTGAGGGAGCGGTTGCCGTGGAGCCTGAACTCGAGGTGGAGAACGCCGATGATCATGCCGATCCCCTAAAATAAACACGGGCGGCCCATTGTGCAATGAGCCGCCCGCAGTTTTCTGTCCGTTATGCTAGTCGATGGTGCGGGCGACTTCCTTGGTCTCGAAGACCTCCATGTTGTCGCCGACCTTGACGTCGTTGAACTTCTCGAGGCCGATGCCGCATTCGTAGCCCTTGGCCACTTCGCGGACGTCGTCCTTCTCGCGGCGCAGGGACGCGATCTGTCCGGTGTAGATGACCACGCCGTCGCGCAGCAAGCGGATCTTGCCGCCCCTGGTGATCTTGCCGTCGGCCACGAAGCAGCCGGCGATCATGCCGACCTTGGGCACGCTGAAGGTGGCGCGCACCTCGGCCTGGCCCAGGTAGACCTCCTCGATGTCCGGGGAGAGCATGCCGCTCATGGCGTCCTTCACTTCCTGCACCAGCTTGTAGATGATGTCGTAGAAGCGGATTTCCACGCCTTCCTGCTCGGCGATCTGCTTGACCTTCAGGTTCGGGCGCACATTGAAGCCGATGATGATGGCCTCGGACGCACCCGCCAGAAGGATGTCGGATTCGGTGATGGCGCCCGCGCCGCCGTGGACGACGCTGATCTTGACCTCGTCCGTGGACAGCTTGTTCAGGGCCTCGGTCACGGCTTCCAGCGAGCCCTGCACGTCGGCCTTGAGCACCAGGTTCAGGGTCTGCGCCTCGTCGTTGGGCTTGGAGGCCAGGAAGGACTCCAGGGTGACCTTGGTCTTGGCGGACAGGATCTTCTCGCGCTGCTTCATGGCGCGGGACTGTGCAATGCGGCGGGCGACCTTTTCGTCGTCCACCACGAAGAGTTCGTCACCGGCCTCGGGCAGGCCGTCGAAGCCCTGGATTTCCACGGGCATGGCCGGTCCGGCGGATTTGATCTTCTTGCCCTGATCGTTGAACATGGCCCGGACCTTGCCGAAGTGGATGCCGGACACGAAGCTGTCGCCCTGGTTCAGAGTGCCTTCGCTGATGAGCATGGTGCCCACCGGGCCGCGGCCCTTGTCCAGGCGCGCCTCGACGATGTGGCCCCGGGCGTGCTTGTCCGGGTTGGCCTTGAGCTCCATGACCTCGGCCTGGAGCAGGACCATTTCGAGCAGCTCGTCGATGCCTTCCTTCTGCTTGGCCGAGACGTGGGCGAAGATGGTGTCGCCGCCCCATTCCTCGGGAGACAGACCGAGTTCGGCCAGCTCGCGCTTGACGTTGTCCGGGTTGGCCCCTTCCTTGTCCATCTTGTTCACGGCCACCACGATGGGTACGCCGGCCGCCTTGGAGTGGGAGATGGCCTCGCGGGTCTGGTCCATGACGCCGTCGTCGGCGGCGACGACCAGGATGACGATGTCGGTCACCTGGGCGCCGCGCATGCGCATGGTCGTGAACGCCTCATGGCCGGGGGTGTCCAGGAAGACGATTTCGCCCCGGTTGGTCTGGACGTGGTACGCGCCGATGTGCTGGGTGATGCCGCCCGCTTCGCCTTCCGTCACCTTGGACATGCGGATGGCGTCGAGCAGGGAGGTCTTGCCGTGGTCGACGTGGCCCATGATGGTCACCACGGGGGGACGCGGCTTGAGATCCTCGTCCTTGTCCACCTCGGTGGGGGCCAGGAATTCCTGCTCGTCGAAGGAGACGTTCTCCACCTCGTAGCCGAACTCGCCGGCCAGAAGGGAGGCGGTGTCCAGGTCGAGCGACTGGTTGATGGTCGCCATGACGCCCATGCCGAACAGGGCCTTGATCAGGTCCTGGGCCTTGACGCCCATCTGGTGGGCCATGTCGGCGAGGCGGATGGTCTCGTCGAATTTGATCTTGCGCTTGGCGGCCTTCATGGGCTGCGCCTGGTTCTGATCAGGCTGCATCATCGGTTGTCCGCGACGGCCCTTTTTCTTGCGGCCCTTGCGGCCCTGCGGGAAATTGGAGTCGTTGTACAACTTGTTGGTGTGGTCCTGTCCGCCTTCGGTGGCGAACTCCACCACACGGCGGTCCTTCTTGCCCTTTTTCTTCTTGCTGCGGCCGTCGCCCGAGGACGGATCCGGGACCGGGCTCGGGGCGCCGTCGGGGCCGGGGCGACCTGCAGGACGCGGGCCCGTGGGGCGACCGGCGGCAGGGCGCGCGCCCGCAGGGCCGGGACGTGCGCCGGGACGGGCGGGACGGCGTTCGGGCTGGGCCATTTTGGCCGCTTCGCGGGCCTGCACCTCCGCCTCGGTGGGCATGGAGATGATCTTGACCTTGGGCGCCTCGGGTTCGCGCTTCTTCTTTTTCTTCTTCCTGGGCTCGGCCTTTTCCGCCTTCTCCTCTTCGGTGTCGGCATCAAGGTCGGCTTCGGCTTTCACGGGCTCGGCCTCGTCGGAGGCCTCCTGCGCGATGGCCGGCGCTTCGGGTTCGGAAACGGCTTCGGGGGCGGCTTCGGGCTCGGGCTGGGCTTCGGCAGGGGCGGGTTCGGGAGCGGCCTCTGCTGCCACAGCTTCAGCGGCCGGGGCCTGTGCGGCCTCGGCTACTTCCGTTTCAGGCACCTCTTCGGGCTCCTGCACGGCGGGCTTGATGATCTTGACCTTGGGCGCGGCCTTGCGCGGGGCCGCCTGGGGGGCTGGCTCCTGCTCGGGCGCGGCGGCGGTCACCTCGGCTTCCTTTTCGGCGGGGGCGGCCTCGACGGCTTCGGGCTCAACGGTCACCGGGACGGACTCTTCCGGCTCCTCGATCGAATCCTCGACCTCGGAAACGGCTTCCTCTCCCCTGGGGGACTTGGCCTTCTTGCGCCTGCGTCGGATGATGACGCCGGACTCGCCCACACGGCGGACTTCCCTCTTGCCGGAGCCGCCTTTCTTCAATTCCGCCTTGAGGCGGTCCACATCTTCGTCTTCCACGACGGTCTTCTGGCTTTTCGCCTGAACGCCGATCTCACGAAGCTGCTGAATGATCTCCTTGTTGCTGAGACCAAGCTCAGCAGCCAAGTCTTCTACCCGAACCTTTGCCGTCATCTAATCACCTCGCACGTTTCTTCATCAGGCCCAGAATCATTTTGGGAAATCGTTCCCTGCACCGGACCTGGCCGCATACGTAATATCCACGTCCCGGCCTGTTCATGGCCGGGTCCGGCACCGGGCTTGCGTCCGGTCCGGTCAAGTCCTCCGGGCTCACGTACCGCGTCAGTTCCTCTTTCGGAAACCGCTCGCGGCAGACGACGCACATGCGTTCGGGACTCTGCCCCTTGTCGGACATGCGCCGCCCCCGTCCGGAGTCTATTTTTTCTCCGCGCCCTCGGCGGGAGTCTCGGTTTCCGTTTCAGTCTCGTCGTCGGCCACTTCCTCGGTCTCTTCCTCGGCCACTTCCTCGGTCTCTTCCTCGGCCACTTCCGCAGTCTCTTCCTCGGCAACCGCCTCGGTCTCGACCACTTCCTCCTCAACGTCGTCCGTCTCGGGCTCGTCCGCTTCGGGCAAGCTCTGTTCGGCCTCGAGGCCGGGGGCGAGCATGTTGATGGCCAGGCGCATGTCGCCGATCTTGGACTCGGTCATGCCGCGGATGGCCAGGAGTTCCTCGTCGGAGGCCAGGAAGATGGACTCGAGGGACTCGAAGCCCGCGCTGAAGAAGTTCTCCATGGGGACCTCGGCCACGCTGGCGATCTGGTCCATGCCCTTGCGGGCGGCGTTGAGCTCGCCGTACCGGGATTCGGTGAAAATGTCTATTTTCCAACCCAGGAGCTTGGCGGCCAGCTTGACGTTCTGTCCCTTGCGGCCGATGGCCAGGGTCAGCTGATCGTCGGGGCAGACCACTTCCAATGCCTCGTCCTCGTCGTCCACGGTGATCCGGGAGATCACGGCCGGGGACAGGGCGTGCTGGGCGTACATGGCGATGTCCGGGGACCAGACCACGATGTCGATGCGCTCGCCCTTGAGTTCCTGGACCACGTTCTGGATGCGGGAGCCGCGGATGCCGACGCAGGCGCCGACCGGGTCCACGTCGCGGTCGCGGGACATGACGGCCACCTTGGCGCGCAGGCCCGGGTCGCGGGCCACGCCCATGATCTTGACCGTGCCGTCGGCCACTTCGGGCACCTCGCGCTTGAACAGCTCGATCATGTAGTCCGGGTGGGACCGGGACACGACGACCTGCGGTCCGCGCGATTCCTTCAATACATCTATGATATATGCCTGCACCCGGTCGCCGCGCTTGTAGCGCTCTCTGGGGATCTGCTCTTCCTTGGGAAGGAGCGCCTCGGTCCGGCCGAGGTTGATGATCCAGCCGGTGCGGTCGCGGCGCTGGATGATGCCGCTGGCGATCTCGGACACGCGGTCCTTGTACTCTTCGTAAATGATTTCCTGCTCGGCGTCGCGCATGCGCTGGATGATGACCTGCTTGGCCGACTGCGCGGCGATGCGGCCGAGATCCTCGACCTTGACCGGGAAGCCCATCTCGTCGTCCAGTTGGGCGTTGGGGTCGTGGGCCACGGCGTCCTCGAGCGAAATTTCGCTGACGGGGTCGTGCACCTCTTCCACGACCACCTTGAACTCGAAGACCTCGATCTCGCCGAGCTCCTCGTTGAAGGCTACCTCGATATCCATGGTCTCGCCGTATTTCCGGGCCACGGCCGACCGGACGGCCTCTTCGAGAGTGTCGATCAGCAGGTCGCGGTCGATACCCCTGTCCTTGCTAATCTGGTCGATGGCTCTTTTCAGCTCCGACATGATAAACCTCCGCTTGTGCCGGTCGGGGCCTTTCCCCTCCGGCAGTGATATCTGCTAAAATTCGTGGACCAGGGTGATTTTCTTGATGGCGGTCCAGTCGAAGTCCATGGCTTTGTCGTCGACGTTCACGGTGACGGTGTCGCCCGCCACTCCGGCCAGCTCGCCCTTGAATTTGCGCCGGTCGCCCATGGGCTCGAAGAGCAGGACGTCGACCTGGCGGCCGATGTAGTCGGCCAGTTGGGCCGGGGTGAAGAAGATGCGCTCCAGCCCGGGCGAGGAAACCTCGAGCACGAAGGCGCCGGGAATGACGTCCTCCACCTCGAGCATGAGCCCCACCTGGCGGCTGACCTCGGCGCACTGGTCGATGTTCACCCCGCCGGGGGCGTCGATGTATATGCGAACAACGCGCTTCTTGCCCGAAGCGGGGGAACTCAGCCCCCAAAATACATAGCCGAGGTTTTCCACCTCGGGCCGGATCATGTCCGACAACATTTCTTCGAAAGTCTGGCGCATCGCTCCGATTCTCCCGCCGGACCGGAAGACCGGCCCGGCAAATAAAAAAGGTGAGCCCGAGCTCACCTACGCGAACCCCGCAGGGTTCTTTTATTGAACCCTGCGAAAGGCTTTGGAGCGGGTGACGGGGGTCGAACCCGCGACACCAAGCTTGGGAAGCTTGTACTCTACCAACTGAGCTACACCCGCTTGGAAACGAGCCTATTTATACATATATACCCAGCTTGTCAACAACCATCGTGCAGGTAGTTTCCGGGTCCCGAATTGGGTCCCGGACCGTTGGCATGCATAGTGCAATTCCCTCGTCGAACAGGAGGATCGCCCTATGCGGGACAGTACACAAAGCGCCATTTTCGGGGCTTTATCCAATGAATTAAGGATGTCATCCATCGCCAATAATTTGGCGAACGTGAACACGGCCGCCTTCAAGAAAGACAAGCTGGCCTTCCATGACACCTTCATTCGATTCGCCCACGATTACCTGGTGGACGCGAAAACCTACATTCGCGGCAAGGACATGTTTCCCGAGGGGCACATCATGGCCAAGGCGCGTCTTTCCGCCCAGCAGGCCGACCTCACCCAGGGCAGCCTGGAGAGCACGGGCAACCAGCTCGATTTCGCCCTGTCCGGCCCGGGATTCTTCACCCTCCAGGGCGACGCCGAGATGCTCTACACCCGGGCGGGGGATTTCGTCACCGACGCCGACGGGATGCTGCGGACCGTGGACGGGTATCCGGTCATGGTCGACGGCGGCCCGCTGATCATCCCGCAGGGCGGCCGCATCGAGGTGGACGGGAGCGGCAACATCCTGGTCAACGGCCAGCCCGCCGGTTCCTTCGACCTGGTGGATTTCACCGACCCGACCCAGATCGAACGGGTGGGGTCCAACAACTACCGCATGCTCGGAGAAGGGGGCGGAGAGCCGCCCGAGGACCTGACCGTGTCCCAGGGCTTCATCGAGAAGTCCAACGTGGAAGTGGTCACCGAGTTGGTCTCCATGATCGAAACGCAACGGGCGTTCACCATGTATACCAAGATGATGCAGACCGATAGCGACCTGGACAACAAACTGATCAACCAAGTGGGCCGTCCCACCGTCTAGCATAGGAGGCTTGTACCATGATGCGTTCCCTGTGGACTTCCGCCACCGGCATGATCGCCATGCAGACCCAAATCGACACCCTGTCGAACAACCTGGCCAACGTTTCCACCACGGGCTTCAAGAAGAGCCGGGCGGAATTCGAGGACCTCATGTATCAGACGCTGAAGGTGGCCGGCACGCAGAACGCCGACGGCACCCGGACTCCGGTGGGCATGCAGGTCGGCATGGGCGTGCGCCCCGTGTCCGTGCACAAATTCTTCACCCAGGGCGACTTCCAGAACACCGGCAACCCCCTGGACATGGCCATCGAGGGCGAGGGCTTCTTCCAGGTCATGATGAACGGCGAGGAGGTCTACACCCGGGACGGCTCCTTCGAGCTGGACGACCAGGGCCGCGTGGTCACGGCCGGCGGCTATCCGTTGCAGCCGGAGTTCACTGTGCCCCCGGAAACGTCCAGCGTGTCCATCTCCGGGACCGGGACCATTTCCGCCCTGGACAAGGACGGCACCGTGCTCGCCACGGCGGACATCGACCTCTACCGGTTCCAGAACCCGGCCGGGCTCATCGCCACCGGGCGGAACTTCTACCGCCAGAGCGACGCCTCGGGCGCGGCCGTGGCCGGAACCCCCGGCGACCAGAACTTCGGGACCATCGCCCAGGGGTTCCTGGAAGGTTCCAACGTCGAGATGGTGGACGAGATGGTCGGCCTGATCGTGGGCCAGCGCGCCTTCGAGATCAATTCCAAGGCCATTACCACTTCGGACGGCATGTTGCAGACGGCCATCAACATCAAGCGATAGCGGGTGGTCGGGGAGATCACGCCGCAAGGCAGGTTCAAGTCTATGTGGAGCAAGCAGAATCCGAGCATCAACACGAACGGTGTGGTCCGGTACGTCCTCGCGGCGGGCCTGGCCATCCTCCTTCTGTCCGTGCCCGTCCTGACCGGCGCGGCCAAGGGGAACCGGTGGAAGGGCCTGGTCCGGAACGTGGCCTGCGTCAAGGGGCCGGACGTCCTGCTGGGCGAGATCGCCGACCCGGTGAACGACACGGCCCGCCTTCAGTGGCCGACACTCTCGTCCATCAAGCTCTGGAAAGCCTCGGACCGGCAGGGCCACGTGGTCACCGTGCCCCGGGACAAGCTCGCGAAGGTGCTCAAGTACTACATGGGCGACGTGGCGGACAACCTGGCCCTGCCGAGCCAGCTGACCGTGCAGACCGGCGGCCGGGTGGTCGATGCGGTCGAGCTCAAGCAGCGGATCGTCGCCTTTTTGACGCCGCGGGCCAAGGACCTGGGCGGCGACGTGAGCTTCAAGAACGTCCAGATGCCGAATTACGTATTTTTCCCCAATGACTACGACAAGCTGGTCATCAGCATGAGCGACGACCTCGCGCCCGGACGCAACGAGATCATCCTGAGCGGCATCACCCCGGACGGCAAGGTGGTTTCGCGCCGCTCGGCCGTGGTCTTCGCCGACGTGTGGAAGGCCGTTCCCGTGGCCGCCCGGCCCCTGAACCGCATGGAGCGGGTGACACGGGACAAGGTCGCCTTCCAGCGCATGAACATGGCCTACAACCGCGACGTCTGGGACGGCACGGGCGGACCGTGGCGCATGGCCCGGACCCTGGGCCGGGGGCAGGTCTTCACCATGTCCCACCTGGAACCGGTGCCGCTCATCGAGCGGGGCGAAATGGTCACCCTGGTCTACAACGGGCACCAGGTCCGCCTGTCCATCAAGGCCGAGGCCCTGGGCGAGGCCGGAGTGGGGCAGCAGGTCGAAGTCCGCAACCTCCAGAGCAACAAGATCATCCTGGCGACCGTCGTGGACGGCGAGACCGTGGTCGTCAGGTAGACAAGGAGCATCGTCATGAGACGCTATTTTCTGATGGTCATGGCCGCCATCCTGCTGGCCTCGGGCTGCGCCCGGAAGTATGAGAACGAGCCCATGCCCGTGCTCACCCCGCCCGCCTACGAGGAACAGGACCCGGCGTCCAATCCCGGTTCCCTGTACGACTCGAACCGCTCCGAGTTCCTGTACGACGACAACCGCGCCAGCCGCGTGGGCGACATCGTCCTGGTCCAGGTGGCCGAGACCGCAACCACCAAGATCAAGTCCGAGACCACGGCCGACAAGTCCAACGACGTCAACACCTCGGTCTCGGCCATGCCGTCCACCGGGCTGATCGGGAGCGTGCCCCTGGCCGGGAGCCTGGGGGCCAAGGCGGGCATCGGCATCGTGGCCAACCAGTCCTCGAAGCTGTCGGGCACCGGCGAGACCAAGCAGGAGTCCAATTTCGAGGCCACGGTGGCCACGCGCATCGTGCGCAGGCTGCCGGGCAACATCCTCCAGGTGGAGGGCGCGCGCCGCATCCGGGTCAACAACGAGACCCAGTTCCTGGTGGTGCGCGGCCTGATCCGCCAACGCGACATCTCGTCGGGCAACACCATCCCGTCCACAAGCCTGGCCGAGGCCCAGATCGAGATCTACGGCCAGGGCGTGCTCGCGGACAAGCAGAAGCCCGGCTGGCTGTCGCGCATCCTGGACAACGTCTTTCCGTTCTAGCCTGACGGCCCGAACGCGCATCGAAGAAATTGAAGAAGAGGTTCGAGGAGTGAACGCCATGATCTTGAATGAACGCATCAACCCCGTGGATTCCGGCGAAGCGGCCCGGACGCTGGTCCTGGCGGCGCTGTTCGTCGCGCTGGTCCTGTACCTGACGTTCGTGCTCGCCCCGGCCGAGGCCCAGGCGGCCCGGCTCAAGGACATCGCCAGCTTCAGCGGAGTACGCAACAACGAATTGGTGGGCTACGGCCTGGTGGTCGGCCTGGCCGGCACGGGCGACGGCACGTCGAGCACGTTCACCATGCGTTCCATGGCCAACATGCTGGAGAAGATGGGGGTGGAGGCCGACCCCGACAAGCTCAAGCCCAAGAACGTGGCCGCGGTCATGGTCACGGCCAAGATGCCGGTTTCGGCCAAGCCCGGCTCCAGCCTGGACGTCACGGTTTCGTCGCTCGGCGACGCCAAGTCCCTGCTCGGCGGGATTCTGCTGGTCACGCCCCTCAAGGGGCTGGACGGGCGGGTCTACGCCGTGAGCCAGGGCGCCCTGACCATCGGCGGCTTCAACGTGGCCGGAGCGGCCGCCAACGCCCAGCAGAACATCCCCACCGTGGGCCGCATTCCCAGCGGAGCGGTGGTGGAGCGCGGCGTGCCCTTCAAGTTCAACAACCAGGATCACATCACCGTGAACCTGGACATGCGCGATTTCGGGACGACCATGCAGGTGGTCAACAAAATCAACGCCAGCATGGGCGGCCAGTTCGCCAAGGCCAAGGACATCTCGACCGTCGAACTGGAGCTGCCCGACCGGTTCCGGGGCAACATGGTCCCGCTGATGGCCTCCCTCGAGGACCTGGACATTTCGCCCGACGGCAAGGCCAAGGTGGTGGTGGACGAGAAGACCGGCACCGTGGTGCTCGGCCAGGACGTGCGCCTGAGCCGCGTGGCCGTGGCCCACGGCAACCTGCAGATCGTGGTCTCCGAGACCGAGCAGGTCAGCCAGCCCGGCCCGTTCTCGGACGGCACCACCGTGGTCACGCCCCAGACGGACATCCAGATCCAGCAGCAGAACAAGCAGTTGATGCTCATGGAGGGCGCCACCCTGCAGGAGCTGGTGGACGGCCTGAACTCCATCGGTGCGACCCCGCGCGATCTGATCTCCATCATCCGCACCCTCAAGGCGGCGGGCTCCCTGCACGCTGAAGTGGAGGTTATCTAGCATGATCGACAGCAACATGGACCCGAAGCTGGCCGCCAGCGTCGCCGACACCCAGGACCTGGCCCGGTTCAAGAATGAAATGGACGGGCTCAGGAAGAATCTGTCCGGCGCGGACCCGGACAAGCTGTCCAAGCTGAAGAAGGCCTGCCAGAACTTCGAGGCGGTCTTCATCGGCAAGCTCTGGGAGCAGATGCAGCAGTCCGTGCCCAAGGAGGGCTACCTGCACTCCAAGCAGGAGGACTCCTACATGTCCATGTTCAACCGCGACTTCTCGGAAAAGATGGCCCAGGCGGGCGGCATCGGGCTGGCGGACATGATCTACGCCCAGCTCAGCCAGAAGCTCAAGCAGGCCAGCCAGGAGACCCTGGCCGGAGGGGTGGAGATCAACCCGATCAAGGAGGAGGGCATCGCCCTGAAGCGGGGCGCCCAGCCCATCGCCCTGAACCGGCCCCAGGGCATGACCCTGGAGGACTGGGGCGGCAACGCGGTGGTGAACGGTTCCAAGGGCGCGGCTCCCCTGGAGGCGTCCGCCGCGAAGGAGCGGGAGGGCGGCGCGTCCGGCGTGCTGAGCGACGTGGAGGTCAAGTCACGGCTCGATGCGCTGACCCGCAAGCTCGAGGCCCGGCGCATCCGCGACGGTCTGGCCGGGCCCACGGCGGGCGGCAGACGGGGCGGCGGCTACGCGGCCCAGAGCGCCGGGGATGACGATGGCAAGGTTGGCCGGAAACTTGCAGAAATAGGGTGAGCTCCCCGGGACGATTGTCGGCGAGAATCAAGAATTGGTATGGAAATATAACAGGTTATTAGTGACGAGGTAGCAGGATGATCCGCCTGATAGAGGAAAATTTGGTCCGCCAGAACAAGGCCATGCTGCTTCTGTATTTCCTGCTTGAGGAAGAATTTTCCCGTCTTACCCAGCTCAAGCCCCAATCCGTTTCCCAGGTGGAGCTGTCCATCCAGGAACTCATGCGTCAGGTGGCGGCCGAACGGGTCTCCCTGCGCCGCATGGTCGCCCGGGTGGAGCCTACGGCCCAGCGTGTCCGGGATATCCTTCCCGGCCTGGACGCAGAACAGTTCCGATCCATCTCCGAGCTCCTGGCTCGGCTCGACGAAACCGAGCAGAAGTGCGGGGTCCAGGCCGCCAAGAACCAGCAGATGGCCATGGCCCTGTTCGACCAGTCCAAGGGGCTGCTCGATTACATGCACAATCAGATCAAGCCCAAGTCCACCACGGCCTACGCGCGCACCGGCCGGTTCGCCAAGGGCGTCAATGACGCGCGCCTGCTGAACGGGAGACTGTAATGTCCTTCGGCGCCAACTCCATCCTGGACATGGGCCGGTGGGCCCTGTTCGCCTCGCAGGTCCAACTGCAGGTCACGGGCGAGAACATCTCGAACGTGAACACCAAGGGCTATTCGCGCCGCTCGGTGAACCTGGAGGAGGGGCCCTACATCGACTATTCGCCCGGCCAGCTCGGCACGGGCGTCAAGGCCACGGAGGTGGTCCGGCATTTCGACGAGATGGTCGAGGCCATGTACCTGGGGCAGTCTTCCCTGAGCAACATGTGGGGCAACCTCTTCGAGCAGCTCAAGGGCGTGGAGAACCTGCTCAACGAGTCCAGCGGCAGCGGCGTGAGCAACGCCCTGTCCCAGTATTTCAATTCCTGGAACGAGGTCTCCCAGCGGCCCGACAACTACGGGGCGCGGCGGACCGTGGTCAACGACGCGGCCACCCTGATCTCCACCCTCAAGTCCGTGGACACCAACCTTTCGCTGATGCAGGAGCGGATCAACAACGAGGTGTCGGCCCAGGTGGCCAAGGCCAACGGCCTGATGAACGACATCGCCGACCTGAACCGCGAGATCCAGGTCCACGACGTGCCCGGCCAGAACAATGCCAACGCCCTGTACGACGAACGCGCGCGCAAGGTCCGCGCCCTGGCCGAGCTGGTGGACATCAAGACCATCGACAACGGCGGCGGCGAGTTCACGGTCCTGACCCAGTCCGGGCAGACCCTGGTGGACGGGGCGAGCGCATTTTCCCTGGATTTCCGGGCTCCGGCCAAGGTCGAGGACCTGCGTCCGGATTCCACCTTCGACGGCAACATCTATTTCGACGGCAACGGCGACTACGAGTACACCATCGAGTTCATCGCCTCCAACGCGGGCGACCCGTCGGGGCAGGTCGGCTCGGGCGCCGGGGCGGCCCAGTTCCGCGTCTCCCTGGATGGCGGCGTGACCTGGCTGGCCAACGAGGACGGCACCGAACGGCATTTCTCGGCCCGGGAGTATGACGACCGGGTCAACGTCGAGGGACTGCAGATTTGGTTCGGCTCCAACGCCGGGGCCCAGGGCTCGCCCTCGGGCACCTTCGTGGACGGCGACCGGTTCGTCATCAGCCCGCACCAGGGGCTGTACTGGGTGCAGAACACCTCCCACGCCGAGGAGATCACCCCGCAGTTGCACTTCAACGGCGAGGAGAATCCCCAGCGGCTCACGGGCGGCTCCATCGCCGCGCTGCTTTCCTTCCGCGACAACTACGTGGGCAAGTACCGGTCCAAGCTGGACGAGCTGACCGGGACGGTCATCTGGGAGACCAACCGCAGACACAGCCAGGGCGCGGGGCTCCAGGCCTTCACCGTGGTCGACGGCACCTACCGCGTGGACTACACCAACAAGGCCCTCGGCAGCGACTCCACGGGGCTGGCCTTCGGCGACAAGCTCCAGTCCGGCAGCGCCTTCATGTACGTGTACAACGAATCCACCGGGCTGCTGGCCTCGAGCGCGGCCCTGGACTTCGACGGCAACGGCGGGACCTTCAACCCGGAGATCCACACCCTGGAGGACGTGCGCGACGCCTACAACCGGACCTATGCGGGAGCCATCAAAGCCACCATCGTCAACAACAAGCTGCGCCTGGAGGCCGAGGACGGCTACACCTTCGCCTTCGGCACGGACTCGGCCGGGCTCTATGCGGGCCTGGGGCTGAACACCTTCTTCAAGGGGCAGGACCCGAACTCCATGGCCATCAACGAGAAGATAACCGGCGATCTCGACTACCTAGCCACGGGCCACGTGAACGGGGCCGGGGAGATGAACCCCGGGGACAACTCCACGGCCCTGTCCATGTACGGCCTGCGCGAGGTCAACGTGACCACCTCCACGGCCGTGGAGGGGACCACTTCGCAGACCATCCTCGATTATTACAACGGCATCGTGGGCAACGTGGGCACGGACACCAACCGGGCCAAGTTCAACCAGAATTTCTACAAGACCCTGGCCAACGACCTGAACGACCGCCAGCAGGAAATCTCGGGCGTCAACCTGGACGAGGAGATGAGCGACCTGATCAGGTACCAGGCGTCCTACACGGCGGCGGCCAAGCTCATCACCACAGCCGACCAGATGCTCCAGACCATCCTGTCGCTCAAACCGTAGGCGGGAGACAAGGCTATGCGCGTAACACAACAGATGCTCTTCAACCGCTACGTGTTCAACCTGAACACGTCCCTGACCTCGCTCATGGACCTGAACGTCAAGGCCCAGACGCAGAAGGCCATCAACAAGCCCAGCGACGACCCCACGGGCATGACCCGCATCCTGGACCACCGCGACACCCTGCGTTCACTGGACCAGTACGGGAAGAACATCTCCACGGCCAAGGGCTGGCTGAACGGCGCGAGCGAGGCCCTCACGCAGGTCTCGACCATCCTGAGCAGGGCCAAGGAACTGGCCACCCAGATCGTCACCGGCACCGTGGGAGCGGACAACCGCGAGCAGGTCAGCTATGAGATGCGCTCCCTGTTCGAGCAGCTCATCAGCCTGGCCAACACCGACTTCGAGGACAAGTCCATCTTCGCCGGGCACAAGACCGAAGGCGCGGCCTTCAAGCAGATCATGTGGCTGACCACCAACGACGAGGATTTCGGCAAGAACGCCGAGTTCACGGTCAACGGCTCCTCGAACACCACGGTCCTGGTCCAGTACTACGACACCACCGGGGCCACCCCGGTGGGCGGCAACATGAACCTGTCCGATCCCAACCTGGGCGTGCGCTATTCCGTGGACGGCGGGCGCACCTGGAAGACGGACGCGACCATGAATTTCGCGGGAACCGAAGGGGTGTTGAGCCTGCCCCAGAGCGGCACCAGCGTGAGCTTCCACGGTGACGCCACCATCAAGGTCAACGACCCCAGCGACGAGTCCACCTCCGAGGGCACCTGGATGTGGATCCGGCCCTCGGCCCAGTACATGGGCGACGACGAGGACACCCCGCCTATGGTGGATTCCCTGGGGCCGGGCGTGGATCTGCTCTCGGCCGCGGCTTCGGGTTCCTTCCTGGACTCCAACGTGACCATCCGCATCGACAACCAGTCGGCCGTGACCATGGATCAGGCGATCCAGTACTCCTACAGCCTGGACGGCGGCATCAACTGGGTGACCGGCAACGTGGCCCAGCCCGACACATCGGCCAACGAGGCCGTGCTGTCCGTGGCCAACGGCGGCATCCTGACCCTGACCTCCAACGGCTCCAACCAGTTGCAGCCGGGCCAGCAGTTCGTCATCCGTCCGCACACAGCGGCCATCAAGCTGGACATCTCGCCGAGCGAGCAGATCAATGTCAACAACGTGGGCAAGGACATCTTCGGCGGCATCTACATGGATCCGGACACCATCCTGTCGTCCAACGGCTCCATCCTGACGCTCGGCAGCCAGAACGCGAGCCGGGTGTTCCAGTCCAACGGCGCCGCGAACATGACCCTGACCATCCAGGGACAGGACGAACCCTCCATGAACCTGTTCGAGGTCATGGGCAATCTGGTGGCCTTCGCCGAGACCAACAACCAGACCGGCTGCCAGCAGTGCCTGGCCAACCTGTCCAAGGCCCAGGCGCACGTCATGAACTCCGTGGCCGAGATCGGCGGCAGGGTGAACCGGCTGGGCATCAGCCAGAACATCGTGGACGGGCTGGCCCTCAACGAGAAGTCCCTGCTCAGTTCCATCGAGGACGCGGACGTGTCCGAGCTGATGACCGAGCTCGCCCAGCAGCAGATCGTCTACGAGTCCGTGCTGCGCTCGACCTCCATGATCATGCAGCTCAATCTTTCTAAATTTTTATAATTCAATAAAATAATGCACTTTACTTGCGAGTGAACCTCATGTAGTCGGCAAGGCGTATTCCGCGCGAAAAGCGGACAAGCCGAAGGAAAGACTTGGTAACGACATGTTGATTCTGACCCGGAGACCGGGAGAAAGCCTCTACCTGGGCGACAATATCAAGCTGAAGATCCTGAGCGTTCAGGGGAAGCAGATAAAGATCGGCCTGGATGTGCCCGAAGACATGACCGTCTATCGGGAGGAGGTCTATTTGAAGATCAAGGAACAGAACCGGCAGGCGCTGGAAGTCAACCAGCAGGACCTGCTCGCGGCGGCGGCGCTATGGCAAAAGAAAGAACGCAAAAAATAATGACCCGGCTGGGCGAGCGGACGATCAACTCCGACGCCATCCTCTATTTTCCCCGGGGACTGGTGGGGCTCGAGGACAAGCGCGAGTTCACGCTGCTTCCGGTCAGGGAAGGGGACTCGCCGTTTCTGCTGTTGCAGTGCATCACCGACCCGGGCCTCGGGCTCCTGGTGGCCGATCCCTACAGCTTTATCGACGACTATGACGTCAAGATCGAGAATCCGGACCGCAAGGTCCTGAAGGTCGAGAACATCCGGCAGCTGGCCATCCTGGTGACCGTGACCATTCCACAGGACAGGCCTGAAGACACTACCCTCAATCTCCAGGGGCCGATTGTCATCAACACGGAGACGAAGATAGGTCTTCAGATTCCACAGACGGAGGCGGGGTATCCCACGCACTTCCGGCCGATAGGGTCCTGATCGTCGGGTCGCTTCCTCTTAGGCTAAACCAGAAGATCGAGGTCGTCGCGAATAAGGTTCGCGGCGGCCTTTTTGATGTCGGGCCGGTAGGTCCCGTCCTTGACCTGGCGCTTGAGTTCGTCCACCTTCTCGCGGCGGACGTCGGGCGCCTCCTTGGCGGTCTGCAGGGCGGCGCCCCGCAGCCGGGCCTCGGACGAGAGAACCACGCGGTCGGCGACCTCGCCGGAAGTCTTCACGCTTTCCTGCGTGTTCCGGACTTCCTTGGCCTCCGGCCGTTCGATCTTCTTGTTTGCGTAAGGGTTCTGATCCCCTACAATGTTTCGAATAACCATGTCGTACCTCCCGTTGAAGACGGGACTATCAAAGCATGGTGCCATCCACCTTTGACAATGCTATTTCCCACAATCTCCGCAAAACCTTGTTCCTCTCGGAACCCTCGACGTCCTGCGGGCCCTGTGGCGTCTCCCTGATTATCTGAACGTCGCCTCCGTCGAGCGGGTACTCGAACACGTACCGGCTGCCGAACTCGCTCTCCAACTGGTGCAGAACCGCCTGGACCACCGGCGAACGATCGGAATTGACGATCAGGTTTTCAATGACCTCGTGAGCGATGCGCTGCACCAGTTCCCGGCGCTTGGCCTGCCGGGCGATGTCGTCCGGGGGCTCCGCTCCGCCCATCGCCTGCCTGAAGCGTGCAAGACGCTTCGCGCTCGTAAGCTGCTTCCCATAGGTGCGCAGCATATTGCGAACATTGGCGGACGATGTATTCACGGTATTATTCCTTTCCTTGGATGATACGATCGTCCCCCCGCAAAAAAACTTTAGGGGTAAAACGTAAAAAAATCCAGAAAAGCCGGTCGGCAAAGGGCTGCGAAAGGGCCCTTGAAATGGAAAAAGGTTGAATGTTTCTCAAAATTTAAATAAAAATATCCATCATGAAACGTTCCGTTGGAAAAATGCTCATTGTGACCAAGCCGGGCGACAAGGCCGCCGAGGCCGTGCGCACGGCCATGGCCGGTTTTCTGGCGGAGCGGGGGGTGCCCTTCGAGACCTGCGAGCACCACGTGGACGCCCGTCCCGAGTCCTGCGACAACGAGGATCGCATACGCGGCCCCTTCGACCTGGCCGTGATCCTGGGCGGGGACGGCACCTACATCGGCGCGGCCCGGCGGCTGCTGCACTTCGGGACCCCGCTCATGGGCGTCAACCTCGGCCGCGTGGGCTTTTTGACCCAGATCGAGCGTGACCACTGGCGACCATGGCTGGCCAAGGTCCTGGACGAAGGGTTCCGGGCGGCCCACCGGCTGGTTTTCAAGTACGCCGTGGTGCGCCGGGGCGAAGCGGTCGCCAGGGGGTTGGTGATCAACGAACTGGTCGTCAGCCGGGGCGAACTGGCCCGGCTCGTCCGTCTGGCCGTGGCCTATGACGACATCGATATTTCCCGCCTGCGGGCGGACGGGCTGATCATCTCCACGCCCACCGGGTCCTCGGCCTACGGGGCGTCGGCGGGCGGCCCCCTGGTCCACGCCGGGCTCGCGGCCTGCTGCGTGACCCCGGTCTGTCCCTTCCTGAACGGCTTCAGGCCCATGGTCCTGCCTGCGGACGGGGTGCTCACCGTGCGCGTGGAGGAGCAGGCCTGCGAGGTCAACCTGACCGAGGACGGCCAGGCCGGCGTCCGGCTCGAACCGGGCGACGAGGTGGTCGTGGAGAAGTCTCCCGCCGACCTGCTGGTGGTCGACCTGGGGCCGGGCGCGTATTTCGAGAAATTGAAGAAACACGGTTTCCTGAGCGAGAGGTGAACATGGGATTGGCCAAAGAGTTCGATTCGGTCCTGGACATCAAATACGGAATCGACCCCAGTCTGGATGCGCTGCTGCTCCACTTCATGTCGGAAAACCACCTGGAATACACCATCGATCCGCTGAAGAACGCCTCGGGCGAGCAGATGCGCTTCATGATCGCCCTCAAGGAGGGGGAGTTCTACGCCCCGTGCTCGGACTGGATGTTCCTCATGCTCCTGGACCAGCGGCTGCCGGACCGGCTGCGCGAAAAATACCTGGAGCAGTGGAAGCGGTTCCTCCACCTGTCCCGCGACTTCTGCGCGGACCGGAAGATGGCCCGGCGGTTCATCCAGCTGGCCCGGCACAAGTTCCGCATGGTCCTGGCTTCGCCCATCCTCATGCCCTCGCGGCTGATGAAGTGGTTCATTACCATATTCATGACCCAGTCCGGCATCGACGACCCCTACCTGCACATCCGCCGGGGGCTCAACAGGCGGGCCGCCGAGATGGTCGAGAGCAAGGATTTCGATGAGATGGTCCACGGCAGCCCCGTGGACATCGATGCCAGCGGCAGGACCGACGACCTGCGCAACCGGCTCGACCGGCTCGAGATTGAGCGGCTCATGCGCATCGCCACCTTCACGGACCACTGGAACCCCGAGATGTTCTCCCTGGACGGCCTGCGCGCCTCGGGCCTGGCCGACGAGGTGCGCGAGGGCACGGATCTTCTGACCCCCATGTTCGAACGGCTGGGCAAGGACGGGGAGCAGCGCCGCCGCATCCTGTACCTGCCCAATCGGGCGGGCGGCATCCTCTTCGACCTCAAGGTGGTCAAGGCCCTGTTGCGGCTGGGCCACCGCGTGGTCATGGCGCTCAAGGAAGGATTCTACTTCGACCACCCGACCTTCTGGGACCGGGATTCCGATCTGGAGCTGGCCAGGGCCTTTTCCGGGGCGCACTTCGTCAGCGAGGACAAGCTGTCCAAGAACGAGCTGCTGGCCGTCATGGCCCGCCATCCGTTCCTGGTCATCTCCGACGGCACGCGCGAGAAGTTCAACCCCTACCGGACCTCGGTGACCTTCGCCCGGGCCTGGAAGGAGTGCGACCTGGTCCTGGCCAAGGGCGAGGACACCTACGACCGGCTGATCCTCAACTCCCACGAGTTCACCCGGGACATCCTCAATTTCCGTCGGGACGAGCAGGGCGTGTTCCATGTCCATTTCCGGCCCAAGCCCGAGCGGGTGCTGATTTTCTCCGAGCAGTACATCACCGGCAAGGCCGACGAGATCATCCTGGAGATGCGCCGGGCCCGTTCCCAGGGCAAGACGGTCATGTTCTACTCCGGGATCATCGGCTCGGTGCCGGGCCAGACCAAGGAGGCCATCGAGGTCATCACCACCTACGTCAACCACCTGCGCGGCCAGCTGGACGACGTGTACATCATCAATCCCGGCGAGCACTTCGAGGAGGGCATGGACGCCGACGACCTGATGTTCATGTGGGAAAAGGTCCAGCGCAGCGGGTACATCAATGTCTGGCGTTTCCAGACGTATTTCGATATTGAAAAGAGCTTCGAGTTGATGGGGCGCAAGGTGCCCCCGGTCTGGGCCGGAAAGGACTCCACGTACTCCACGGGCTGCACCAAGGAAATGCACATCGCCCTGGATGTGCAGCGGGTCCATCCCGAGCTGCAGATCATCGGCCCGAACCCCGAGAAGTTCTTCCGCAGGCGGGAGTACGGGGTGGGCAAGTTCTGCGACGTGGCCATCGACTCGTGCGGTTAGTAAATTCAAACGGCGCGGTACCCCATGCATCCTTTTCCCACTGACATACGGCCCTCCCTGTGGCGGGCGATGAGGCTCCTGCTGGCCTCGGCCTGCCTTGCCGCGCTGCTGTCGTGCGTGAGGACCGGGCCGCTCTTCCCGTCCCGGGCCGCCGCGCCCGACGGGGAAACGGCCGCCGTGGAGACGGCCCCCGCCGATGGGGCCGACGCGACCGATGCCCCCGATGCCGATGCTGCCGACCCCAGCGAGGAAGAGGGTGACGCCGTGGCGGATCTCGCCGGCGCGGCCGACGTGACCTGCCTGTACCGCGACGCATCGGTCCGGCGGCTGACCCTGCGCCCCGTGCGCGAGCCCCTGTCCATCCCGGCCTGCGACATGTTTTTCCCCCTGTCCAACGTGGAGGGCGCGCAGAACATGGCCCGGCTGGACATCAGAAGCCAGGGCCTCGACTCCTGGCGCGCCCTGGAGAGCCCGGTCCAGCGCAGCCTGGAATACGCCCTGAACATGCCCGCCGCCGAGCCCGCCCTGGCCCGGCCCGGCATGTCCCTGACCTGGGGCCAGGTGGTCCGCTCGCTCACGGAATTTCTCGACCTGCTGCCGCACCTGGACGCGGAACCGGACCTGCTGGCCCAGCGGTTCGTCTGGTACGGCATGCGCCAGAAGCCGCTCATGACCGGCTACTACACCCCGGAGATCGAGGCCAGCCTGACCCGGCGGCCCGGCTACGAGTATCCCATCTACGGCGTGCCCGAGGACCTGTGTTACGGCCCGGTGCGCGGCCGCAACCGGTTCTACCGCGTGGACAGCGGGCGGGTGCTGTCGTACTACAGGCGCGGCGACGTGGACGTGCGCAAGGTCCTGGCCGGGCGCGGACTCGAGATCGCCTGGGCCAAGGACCCGGTGGACGTCTTCTACATGCAGGTGGAAGGGTGCGGACGGCTCAGGCTGCCCGACGGGACCACCCGCAACGTGCTCTATGGGGCCAAGAACGGCCACGACTTCCGTTCGCTCGGCCGCATCCTCCACGCCAAGGGGCTGCTGCCGGACGGGCATCTGTCCAAGGAGGACGTGAAGCAATATTTCGCCAAGCATCCCGAACGGATGTTTGATCTCATGGCCGAAAACCGGAGCTATGTTTTCTTCCGTCTGGAAGACTCGCCGCCCGAGGGAACGATCGGAAAGCCGTTGACGCCGATGGTTTCACTGGCTACAGACCGAAAGCTCCTGCCGCTCGGCAGCCTGCTGGCCTTCGAGGCCGAAATCCCCGAGGCCCGCGACGGTCGCCCGGCGGGCAAGCGCAAGATCGCGGGCATCGGCCTGGCCCAGGACACGGGCACGGCCATCCGGGGCCCCCATGTCGATTACTACATAGGCGAGGGCAACGCGGTGGCGCCCATCGCCAGCAACATCAAGACCGAGGCCACCGTTTACCTCCTCATAAGCAAAGAAGCATTGATCAATGGCTGACATCACACACGATTCCATCAAGAGCACCATTCGGGACGCCGTGGCCCATCAGATCCGGTCCGTCATGGACTGGCACTTCGGCGAACCCGTGTACGAAGGCAATCCCGCCGACGATCTGGCCGGGCTCCAGGGCCTGCGCGAGCTGGTGGGCCGCCAGCATTGGGCCAACTTCCAACTCTGGCATGTCGAGGACCGCGCCCGGCGCAAGGACGTGGACGCCCGCGTCATCGCGGACTGCAAGTACGCCATCGACAAGCTCAACCAGCAGCGCAACGACCTGATCGAGCGGGTGGACGAGTGCCTTGTCTCGGCCATGGAGCCGCTCCTGCCTTCGGAGGCCCCGGAGCGGTACAACACCGAGACCGTGGGCATGGCCCTGGACCGTCTGTCCATCCAGGCGCTCAAGATATATCATATGAAAGAGCAGTGTTCGCGCAAGGATGTGGACGAAGAGCACATCCGGCAGTGCGACAACAAGGTCGGCGTGCTCAAGCGCCAGCACAACGATCTGGAACGGGCCATCCTGGAGCTGATCGACGAGTATTTCGCCGGGACCAAGAAGCCCAAGGTCTATTTCCAGTTCAAGATGTACAACGACCCCAAGCTCAACCCGGAACTCTACGGAAACAAGAAATAGGGGAGCCCCCATGTCCCGGTACGAAACCGTCATCGGCCTCGAAGTCCATGCACAGCTGAAAACCGAGAGCAAGATATTCTGTTCCTGCTCCACCAAGTTCGGAAACGAGCCCAACGAGAACGTCTGCGCGGTCTGCTCCGGCATGCCCGGCGTGCTGCCCGTGCTCAACGAGAAGGTCGCCGAATACGCCACCAAGGCGGGGCTGGCCACGGACTGCGAGATCAACCTCAAGTCCGTGTTCGCGCGCAAGAACTACTTCTATCCCGACCTGCCCAAGGGGTACCAGATTTCCCAGTTCGAGCTGCCCATCTGCGAGCACGGCCACGTCGACATCGAGGTGGACGGCCAAAAGAAGCGCGTGGGGTTGACCCGCATCCACATGGAAGAGGACGCGGGCAAGAACATCCACTCCGCAGCGGATAACGCCAGCTTCGTGGACCTAAACCGGACCGGCGTGCCGCTCATCGAGATCGTGTCCGAGCCGGACATGCGCTCGGCCGAGGAGGCCGTGGCCTACCTCAAGGAGCTGCGCTCGGTGCTGCTGTACCTCGGCATCTGCGACGGCAACATGGAGGAGGGCTCTTTCCGCTGCGACGCCAACGTGTCCGTCCGGCCCTTCGGCCAGGAGGAGTACGGCACCCGCGCGGAGCTGAAGAACCTCAACTCCTTCAAGCACATCCAAAAGGCCATCGAGTACGAGGTGGAGCGCCAGATCGACCTGGTCGAGGACGGCGAGAAGGTCATCCAGGAGACCCGGCTGTACAACGTGGACAAGGGCACGACCCACTCCATGCGCGGCAAGGAGGAGGCCCACGACTACCGCTATTTCCCGGACCCGGACCTGGTGCCGCTGGTTCTGGAGCAGGCCTGGGTGGACAAGTGGAAGTCCGAGCTGCCCGAGCTGCCCGCCGCCAAGCGCGAGCGGTTCATGGCCGAGTACACCCTGGCCGACTACGACGCGGCCCTGATCACCAACGACCTCGCCGCGGCCGACTACTTCGAGGCGGCGGTCAAGGCCTACCCGGGCGATCCCAAGAAGGTCACCAACTGGGTGGTCGGCGAACTCATGCCGTTCTGCAACGAGAGCGGCACCGAGGCATGCGCGGTCAGGCTCGTGCCGGAAAAGCTCGCCGCGCTGCTCTCCCTGGTGGACGACGGGACCATCTCGGTCAAGATCGGCAAGGACATCTTCCGCGACCTGTGCGCCTCCGGCGACGACCCGGCCGAATACGTCAAGGCCAAGGGGCTGGCCCAGATGTCCGACACCTCCGAACTCGAGGCCATGGTCGACAAGGTCATCGCCGACAACCCGTCCGAGGTCGAGGCCTACAAGGGCGGCAAGACCAAGCTGATCAGCTTCTTCATGGGCCAGGTCATGCGCCTGTCCAAGGGCCAGGCCAACCCCGGCGTGGTCACGCAGCTGTTCCAGAAGAAACTTTCGTAAGGAAGACCGGGGGAAAATTTTTGGAAAAGTTTTCCCCCGGCCCCCCTTTCAAAACTTTTTGTCGCCACGCCGCCAGGAAGTTCTCGGGGAAAGTCCATTCTTCAAGGCGGCGTGGGGGTGCGTTCTCCGTACTCTGTATATTGGACGGAAGGGTGGTGCCCGCACCGCCCGGCGCATACGAGGAGTCTCGTTGACCCCGATACTACCTGCGCCGCGATAAAAAGTTTTGAAGGGGAGTCCAGAGGGGAAACTTTTCCAAAAGTTTCCCCTCTGGCCGCCGGAGGCAACCAAAAATGACCGAACACATTCAGTATTCTCCCGAGAAAGACGCCCTGATCCTGCTTGACCAGCGCTACCTGCCCAACCGGGAGGACTGGTTCGAGTGCAAGACCACGGACGACATCTGTTACGCCCTGGTGGTCATGGTCGTGCGCGGCGCGCCCGCCATCGGCGTGACCGCGGCCTACGGCTGCTATCTGGCCGGGCGCGAGGTGCAGTCCATGGACGGCGACTGGAAGGCCACCCTGTCGGCCAAGCTGGACCAGATCCACGACGCCCGGCCCACGGCGGTGAACCTGCGCTGGGCCGTGCGCGAGATGCGCCGCATCTGGGAGGAAGCGGGGGACGTTTCCCTTGATGCGCTGCTGGACATCTGGCTCGACCGGGCCAAGGAGATCCACGCCGGCGACATTGAGATGTGCGAGTTGATCGGCAAGTTCGGCGGCGAGCTCATCGACGACGGGGACACCGTCATGACCCACTGCAACGCGGGCGCGCTGGCCACAGCCGGATACGGCACGGCGCTGGGCGTGATCCGGGGGGCCATCGACCAGGGCAAGAAGGTCTCGGTCATTGCCAACGAGACGCGGCCGTTCCTGCAGGGCGCGCGGCTGACCGCCTACGAGCTGCACAAGGACGGCATCCCGGTCAAGGTGGCCTGCGACAACGCCTGCGCCCTGCTGATGAAGCGCGGCCTGGTGGACAAGGTCGTGGTCGGCGCGGACCGGATCACGGCCAACGGCGACGCGGTCAACAAGATCGGCACCTTCGGGGTGGCCATCATCGCGAAACGGTTCAATATTCCTTTCTATGTGGCCGCGCCGGTGTATACCATCGACCCGGAGACGCCCACCGGCGACGACGTGCCCATCGAGGACCGCGACCCGCGCGAGGTGACCCACATCGGCGACCATCGCATCCCGCCCGAGGGCGTGGAGGTCTACAACCTGGCCTTCGATCCCACGCCCAACGAACTGATCGCGGGCATCATCACCGAAAAGGGCGTCCTGTATCCGCCCTACGACCTTGCCATTAAGAAATTGTTCATGTAATAGGCGTGATCAAGGTATGGGCTGGTATCGGGGCAGAACCGCATTGCGGTTTTGCCCTTTTTTGTCCCCGGGAGGAGGCTTGTTCTAATGGACATCAGTCCCGGTGGGCTTTTATGACTGAAGGGGCATAACACACAGCTTCAAGGACGGGTCCATCATGAAGATGAAGAGCGTCAATACCGCCATCGCCCTGCTGATCGCCGCCAGCATGGCCGTTTCGATCCTGGCCGCCGTGCTCTGGGTCAGCCACGACACGCGGCGGACCGTGTTCGACGAGGGCAAGGTCGCCATGAACAACATGGTCGCCCAGACCATGGCCGCGCTGGACAACTATATCGCCCAGACCGACGAGATGGTGCGCATGCTCGCCTCGCAGCAGGCCGTGGCCGACGCCCTGGCCGGACGGGACGCCCTGCCCGCGTCCTGGCTGTTCAAGGACCTGATGTCCACCTCCGGCGGCTACTGGGCGGCCTTCGCCTTCGACAAGAACGGCAAGGTGGTGGCCGGGTACAACGCCAAGGAGCAGAACCTGGCCGGGGCGGACCGCAGCTCGCGCGAGTACGTCAAGGCCGTCCTTTCGGGCAAGGCGGACCACTTCCTGTCCAATGACATCCTTATTTCCAAGAGCGGCGGAGGCATCCTCATCTTCGCCGCGGCCGCCGTGGTCCACGACCACACGGGCGAGATCATCGGCGGGGTGGGGCTGTTCCCCAAGTGGGACAATTTCACCTCCAAGTTCATCGATCCCTTCCGCGTGGCGGGCAGCGGGTACGCCTACATGCTCGACGACAAGGGGCGGATAATCGCCCACGCCGTGAACAAGGACCTGTATCTCAAGGACGTATCCGGCGAGAAGTTCGCCAAGGTCGCGCTGGGCGCGGACAAGGGCGAAACCACCTATACCTGGGAGGGCCGCGAGAAGTACATGGTCTTCGACACCGCGCCCAAGACCGGCTGGAAGGTGGTCATGAGCGCCTATGAGGACGACCTGGCCGCTGCGGCCCATAACCAGCGCGACAAGCTGGCCGTGGGCGGCGTGGGCCTGGGCATTCTGCTGGTGGGCGTGCTGGTTTTCGCCGTGCGCAAGACCATCACCAATCCGGTGAAGAATATTCTGGGCTACGCCTCCGAGGTGGCCGGGGGCAATCTCCAGGCCCGTCTGGAAGGCAAGTACAAGTTCGAGTTCAGGTCCCTGGCCGCGCAGATCGAGACCATGGTGCACGAACTCAAGGTCAAGCTCGGCTTTTCCGACGGCGTGCTCGCGGGCATCGCCCTGCCGTGCGCCCTGGTGGGGGAGGATCACAAGCTGCTGTGGGTCAACCGGCAGATGTGCGATCTGCTCCTGCGGTCCGATCCGCCCGAGAGCTACGTGGGGCTTGCGCCCGGCGAGTTCTTCTACAGGGAGCCCGGCCGCAAGACCCTGTCCGACCGGGCCGTGGAACAGCAGCAGCGGCTGGACAACGAGACCGAGTACACCCGGACGGACGGCTCGGTCATCAACGCCCAGGTGACCTCCACGCCGTTTTACGACATGGACGGCCAGTTGCTCGGCTCCCTGACCATCTGGGTCGACGTGACCGAGATCCGGGGCCAGCAGAAACTCATCGAGGAGCAGAACGGACGCATTTCCGTGGCCGCCGGGCAGGCGCGGGAGATTTCCCTGTCCCTGTCCAGCGCGGCCGAGGAGCTGTCCGCCCAGATGGAGGAGGGCAAGCGCGGGTCCGAGGACCAGCGGGCCCGTGCGGCCGAGACCGCCTCGGCCATGGAGCAGATGAACGCCTCGGTGCTCGACGTGGCCCGCAACGCGAGCCAGGCCTCCGATGACGCGGACGAGGCCAAGAGCCACGCCCAGCGCGGCGAGAAGATGGTCAATCAGGTCATCGAGGCCGTGGGCGAGGTCCAGGCGCAGACCGAGGAGCTCCGGCGCTCCATGGAGGGGCTCGGCTCCGAGGCTGAGGACATCGGCAACGTGCTCGGGGTGATCACGGACATCGCGGACCAGACCAATCTGCTGGCGCTCAACGCGGCCATTGAGGCGGCCCGCGCCGGCGACGCCGGGCGGGGGTTTGCGGTGGTGGCCGACGAGGTGCGCAAGCTGGCCGAAAAGACCATGGCCGCCACCAGCGAGGTGGGCGAGGCCATCCGCCGGATTCAGGAGATGACCGGGCGCAACGTCGGGGCCACCGAGCGGGCGGCCCAGGCCGTGGAGCGCAGCACCGACCTGGCCCGCGAGTCGGGCAAGGCGCTGCTGGAGATCGTCGGCCGGGTGGAGACCGCCTCGGACCAGGTGCGGATCATCGCCACGGCCGCCGAACAGCAGTCCGCCACAAGCGACGAGATCAACCGGGCCACGGACGACATCAACCACATCTCCATGGAGACGTATCAGGTCATGCAGAGCGCCAGCGAGGCCATCCAGGAAGTGGCCGCCATGGCCACCCGGCTGAACGAGGTCATCGAGGACATGGCGGGTCAGGGATGATTCCGCCGACAACAATGGACTCGACTTTTAAATGAAGATAGGGTAACCCCCGCGCTTCCCGCCTGTGGAAAGCGCGGGGTTCACGCATTACCGCGCCATCAAACACCATCCGGAGCCCAACATGCTGCCGATCGTCGCCCTGGTGGGCCGCCCCAACGTGGGCAAATCCACCCTCTTCAACCGACTTCTGAGGAAGTCGCGGTCCATCACCCACGACCTGCCCGGGGTGACGCGCGACCGCATCTACGGCGAGTGCATCATGGGAGAGACCCGGTTCGACCTCATCGATACCGGGGGCATGGTCCTCGAATCCGAAGCAACGCCCGAACTGTCCAAGGACTTCGAGGACGAGATCTTCGAGCAGGCCCAGGAGGCCATCAACGAGGCCAACGCCATCATCTTCGTGGTCGACGGCAAGGAGGGGCTGACCCCGCTGGACCAGCAGGCCGCCGAGTACGTGCGCCGGTCCGGCAAGCCCGTGCTCATGCTGATCAACAAGGTGGACGGCTCCGAGTTCGAGGCGCACATGACCGCCGAGTTCCACTCCCTGGGCATCGAATTCCTGCCCGTGTCCGCGGCCCACGGCTTCAACCTGCACGAGGTGCGCAACCGGGTCCGCAAGTTCGTCAAGGGGTTGGGGCTGCCCGAGGATGTGGACGACGGCGTGGAGAAGGGGCTCAGGCTGACCATGCTCGGCCGTCCCAACGCGGGCAAGTCCTCCCTGATCAACGCGCTCATCGGCAAGGACCGGCTGATCGTCTCGGACGTGGCCGGGACCACCCGCGACTCCATCGACGTGACCTTCGAGAAGCAGGGCAAGCGCTACACCTTCGTGGACACGGCCGGCGTGCGCAAGCGGGCCAACATCCAGGAGCACCTGGAGAAGATCAGCGTCATCCGGGCCCTCAAGAACTCCAAGCGGTCCGACGTGACCATCCTGACCATCGACATCACCCTGGGCGTGGGGCGGCAGGACAAGCGGCTCATCGAATTTTTGTCCAAGGAGAAGACCCCGTTCATCGTGGTCGTCAACAAGGCCGACCTCATCCCCCGCAACGAGACCAACAAGGCGCTTGAGGCGTTCCGGGAGGAACTGCGCCTGGTCCCGCACGTGCCGGTGGTCATGACCAGCGCGGTCAAGGGGCTGGGCATCGGCAAGCTCCTGCCCATGGCCGAGGCCATGCGTCGGGAGTGCGACATCCGCGTGGGCACCGGCGAGCTGAACCGCGCCATGCAGGCCGTGGTGGAGAAGCTCCAGCCCCCGGTGGTCAAGCGCAAGCGGCCCAAGTTCTACTACGTCACCCAGGCGGACGAGCCCATCCCGACCTTCGTGTTCTTCTGCAACGACCACACCATCGTCAAGACGTCCTACGTGCGCTACCTGGAGAACCAGTTCCGCAAGCTGCTCGGCATCAAGTCCGCGCCAGTGAACATCGTCTTCCGGTCCAGCCACGACAACAAGGAGTGGGAGAAGGCGCGGGGCATCTCGGCGCTGGGCAAGCGCGGTCCGGGCCGCGAGCGCATCGGCGGGGCCAAGACGCGCCGCCACGAGGAGAAGTACAAGGCGCTCAAGAGCAAGCGCCGCCGCGAGGAACGCGACGCCAAGGACGCCAAGGGCGGCAAGGGCGGGAAGGGGAAAAAAGGCAAATAGGGACCATCTTTATTGACAATCCGCGCGGTAAAAGTGTAGACGGACTTTCCTCAATGCGCACGGCGTCTTTTCGCGCGCAAAGAGATTGGAGAAGTGGCCGAGCTGGCTGAAGGCGCACGCCTGCTAAGCGTGTTATGGGTGTAAAGCTCATACGAGGGTTCAAATCCCTCCTTCTCCGCCAAAATCAAGGGGTTGCAGTGAAATCTGCAACCCCATTTTTGTGCCGTTTATTATTTTGTGCCCCCCTGTTGTGCCCCCTTTTGAGCATTTTCTTCTTCGTTTTGGCCCAAAATTGACTCCAGGACATCGTCCAGATTGTGCATGTCTGGGACGAGGGATTTTATGTAGTTGTCGGTCGTGGTAAGCCTTTGGTGCCCAAGGAGTCTTTGGACATCAACCGGCTTTGCCTTGCCTGAATCTATCACCCGCTGGCTGACGTAGTGGCGCAGTGAGTACAGGTCGAAGAAGCTGACATCCGCTTTCTTGCATAGCCTTGTCATCATGTATTGGATGGCGTTGGAATGGCGTTCGTAGTTCTTTCCTGTATCGGGATGGGTGAACACCCATGGACCGCCTGGATGGTTCGCCCATCGCCTTCTGAGGATCGTCTCCATGGTCTTGGTCATGTGGGCAGGGCGCGGCGTCTTGCCTCCGCCTCTTCGTTTCCTAGTCCACAAGATGAGTACCTTCCGGTCGAATATGACATCATCCCATTTAAGGAGACGTATTTCTCCCGGTCGAGCTGCTGTTTGCAAGATGAGTTGGAGGTAGTCGGACTGGAAAGGGTTTGCGGCCATGAGTACAGCCGCCACTTGTTCGGCAGAGGGGACGTTCTTGAGATGGGCCTCTTCTGGATATTTCTCGACGTTGTTCCAAGGATTGTCTATCCGCTCACCCTTTTTGATGTGCCAGTTCCAACAGGCTTTGACGGTGCGGAGGTAGCGATTCGCTGTCTTATTGGTTTTGTCTCGCTGGACGCTGGAAATGAAAGATTGTGCCAGTTTGATTGAGATTTGTTCCGGGTAAACATCTTGTCCCAGTGAGTCCGCAAATTTGGTCAAGTGCCGGAGTTTTTCATCAACCGTTTGCGGCCGCATCCGGGCCCGGCAGTCGTCCATGTATGTCTCGAACATGACGGAAAGCGTCAAGCCGGCGGGAGCCTCCTTGTCGGCTTTCTTGAGTTCCGCAAGCTTTTCTTGCTTCCACGTCTCCCCGTCGGCCTTGGTCTTTACGACTTGGCTGTATTCTTTCCCCTTGTAGCGGAATCGCATCCGGTACTTTCCGCCCGGTCCCTTGTACGGTTTGAATGCCACGCGCCTTCTCCTTTACGTGATCTAGCACCTCATTAAAATCAAAACGCGCAGACTTCAAGTTGCGGCCACGACCGACGAAGAAATGGGGATACATGCGCCATTCCTTTTGCATGGTGCTCTCGGAGCGCCCAAGCTTCTCAGCCAGGGCCTTGTAGTCTATGCAGCGGTCGTCGGTCGTGGCCATGGGCTACACCTTCACTCGATCCACTTCCATAGCCAGGTGCCCCGGCGTGAGGTGGCTGTATATCTGTGTGGTGTTCACGTTGGAATGGGTGAGCAGCTTCGACAGCGTGAAGATGTTCCCGCCGGCCTCGACGTAGGCCGAAGCGAATGAGTGGCGGAGGTGGTGCAAGTGGAGTTCAGGGTATCCCCCCTTGATGAGCTCAAGCTTCACCCAGTGGGTCACGCTGTCCGGGTTGCGCCACTTCGGGAAGACCTTTTCGCCGTGCCCATGGAATATCTTCTGCTCTACGAGCACGTCGTGAAAAAGCTTGCTCATGGGTAGGATCGTGTCCCTGTGGACCTTGGAGACGTGCACGCGGTATTCGCGCTTGGTCATGTCCACGTCTGCCCATCTGAGGTTCAAAAGTTCGCACCTGCGTCGGCCGGAGGCATATAGCGCCGTGATGAACATGCGCTTGTCGAAGTCTTCTATGCCCGCGATGAACGGGCCTACCTCGGCGGCCGGGATGAACTTTGGCGGGGCCTTGAATATCCTGGGCGGCTTCACCTCGCTGAATGGATTTGACTCAATGTACTCCCACAGTTTGGCCGTTTCGAACGCTCTGTGGAGGTGGCGGAAGTGGTTGGTTGTGCTGGTGGCCTTGAGCCCAGAGCGAGTGCAGTGGGAGACGAACGTGTCCCCATGGCGGGGACGGATCTCGACCAACGGCTTTTCGCGTCCAACGTGGTCGCACAGCTTCCGCAGGGCCAGGGTATCGGCCATGACTGTGGACGCCATGACCGCGCCCTTGCGGTAGTCGATGTATTCACTCATGAACTCAGCCAAGATGATTTCCTTCGCCATTTGGCATCAATCCTTTTCCCCGGATTGCGGTTGTGTTATCCCTGTCCCTGCCGGGGTGGCCCCGGCTGTCATCTACTCACCGCACTGGCCTCGTCCCTAGACGGGGCCTTGTGCGTCTTGGTTGGTTGTATCAGGCGATATTTTCGCAGCCCGTTCTATTGCTTCCTTGGCGTACTCATCGGGTTCAAACTCACAGACTTCATCGCCGCCGCATTTGGGGCAGTACGCCATCTCATCATTCCCGGCCTCGGTATTGGCTCCGTGGATTTCAAGCTCACGCTCTGCACCAGTCCAACCACAATCAGGACACCAGAACTCAGTTCGGTCCTTAATCTTTTCAAGTGCGTCTACAAGGGCGGCGTGATGTAGACATAACTGGCGCAACTCCATGGCCTGAATGTTTCCGAGAAGCCGCACTTGAGGCTCCCAAGAACAGGCGCAGCGGTACAACTCACCAACAACGTCAACGCTTTCTCTGATTTCTTCGCTCATGTCGGGCTTTCTCATGTAGTCAGTTAACTTTTATTTCTGCGACTGCATCCCGAAGGATAAGCCACCCACGTTCCGGCTTCGATTCGCACAGGTAGTCTTCGTGATTTCTGGAAGAGCCTTCCTCAAGGATACACCTTGCAAGGTCTTCTTCGGTGGCATCTCGAAGCTGGAGTGTCGCGCCGGGACAAACATCAATCCACCACCCCCATTGAGCGCGTGGGATATCTTTCTCCATCTGCTTTCTGGTTTTGAGCTTTGCGGTGTATGTTTTCATCGTGCCCTCTGTGAGTTTTGTCTCGCGGCGTTGAAGCCGTATGCCCAAGAGTATTCTTCGTTGGTGACAGGGGCGTAGGGATTGTCATAGATAGACTTCCCCTCCTTGTATGCATCATAGCCTTCCTGGTATTCTTTCCATTGGCATCGTGCGTCCATCATTCCTCCAAGAGTATGCTGAGAACTACGCGCCGTGATTCGGATGATCGGGCGCAAGGGACTGCTCGTAGGACCAATCAATCAATTCCTTGACCGTGGTTTTGCTCGGCAGTTTTTGGGTGTACTGGATAAAGTCGGCCACCAGTTCGTCAAGGCGGCGGTGCAAATGGACATGCCGTTCTTTGTGTTTGTCTTCCATGATGATTCCCTATTTGGCGTCATTCTGTCCGGTGCACTCTTGCATTTGCCGGTAGAAGTCCATTGCCATGGGCTCGTCAGCGTAGAATGACCGCAGGTTGTTGTGGAGCATTGCGGCCACCTTCCCG